>DATFXE010000628.1:0-4983 GCA_035258585.1 Roseiflexaceae bacterium
CACCTGGGATCGTGAGCGCGATCTCCTGGCGCGATGCGTGCGGGTTGATGATCAGCACATGGATGGCCGATTCAGCATCGTTTCTTGCGGCAACAATGTAGTTGCCATCCGAAATGAACGATGTCAGATATCGGCCTTGCATGGTGTTTGCTATTAATTTGAAAACGTCAAAATTGGGTGTCTTAATCAGCTTACTTCCGTCATACTCCACCAGGCCGCACTTCCAACCGCTACCTTTGGTGCGATCTTCCAAGAGATGCCATACCATAGCATAATCGACATCATTGCGCATGAAGACCGCAAGCATTTCAGCAAGATAGAGCGCGTGGGCCGCCGTACCGCACGCATCATCCGGCTTTGATTCCTGGAGCACGCCCTGCCCGTTTTGACAAAATACTCCGGTCCAACAGGGCAGATTATATGATGTAGGGGTTGATGTCGAACGGGCTGCGAACAGGATCGATCACCAGAGCCGCAGCCGTATCGCTGGCGCTCCAATCTGGCACGCCAATAGCCGCAAGTTGCTCGGGCTGCCGGCTTGGTGTCGTGATCTGGCGAGGTGTATCAGCTATCGAGAACGTGGCGCTGATATGCACGAGGCATAGAGAAAAGAGAGCGAAGAGCAGACTCTTGAAACAGCTGTTTGTTGTTCTCATGTTTTCTATTTAGCTGATAGAACGTATGCAGTGGCCCATCCTCCGCCGGGCTGAAGCCCTCGGCTGCCGTTACGAAGCCCACCTTCGTGGGCTAGAACCAATAGGTCTTACTTTGCCAGCGCCTGGCGTGCGGCGCGCAGACTCGCCAGCGCCTCGTCCATGTCTGGGTCGAGCTTGAGTGCGGCTTCGAGCGAGCGGATCGCGTCTTTCGGGCGGGCCATCGCCAGCTGGCAGGCGCCATAGCGCGCCCATGCCACCGCCGCGCGCGGATCGAGCTTGAGCGCCTCGGCATAGGCGTCGTAGGCCTTCTTGTAGCGATCCTGCTCGCGCAGCGCATCGCCGAGCAGGCGCCAGCTGAGCGAATCGAGCTTGTCGTACTCCAGCGCCTTTTCGAAACACGGCTGGGCCTCGCGCGGCAGACCCATGCGCTGGATCAGCAGGCCTTTCTCGCGCCACAGCCGCGGCGATTTAGGTGTGTATGACAGCCCCTGGTCGAACGATTCCATCGCCTTGGGCAACAGCAGCATTGCCGTATAGATCTGGCCGCGAATGCCGTACAGATGGCCGAACTCCTCGCGTCGGATCGCGCGGCGCAGCCCTTCCTCCGCGGCCTGAAGCCCCTCCTGGTACTGCCAAAGCTTCAGCCGCGCACGGGCCACGTTGAGCCAGCTCTCGGCGCGGCTCGGGTCGAGCGTCACAGCCTGGCGAAAGCAGACCAACGCCTCGCTGTATTCTCCTGCGTCCAGGTGTGCCAGGCCTAGGTCGGTCTGTCGATCGCGCTCGGCATGATCCTGATCCGGCCAGGTCACGCTGTAGCGTGCGCCGATCAAATGTTTTCGCAGCATCTGCAGATCATCCTCGGCTTCGGCGAAGCTCTGGTAGCGATCGGTCGAGCGCTTGGCCAGGCAGCGATTGATTATATGCGTGACGCCGGGATGCAGATCCGGCCTGATCGTGCGCGGGTCGGGTGGTGTCTCGCGCAGATGCATGCGAATGAGCGACTCGTCGCGCATCGAGTCGAACGGCAGCTTGCCGGTGAAGAATTCGTAGAGCATCACGCCAAAAGCGTAGATATCGGTCCAGGCGCCGACGAAGGCCGATTCTTCCAGCAGCTCCGGTGCCATGTAGGGCAGCGTGCCGCCCAGCACATCGGCCACGGCGGCGGCGCGCATGCGTGCGTGCTGCTTCTTCGGCCCATGCATGCGATCCGACCACTGAGCGATAGTCGGCAGCACGCGCGCCAGGCCGAAATCGGTCACCTTGGCCTGGCCTTCCAACGTGACCATAATATTGTCGGGCTTGAGGTCGCGATGCATGATCGCCGCGTGCTCGACTGCGTGCTGCATACCCCAGCAGACCTGGACAGCGTAGTCGATCGCCTCCTGGAATTGCAGGTGGCCGATCAGGGCGCGCAGCGGGCCGCCATGGACATATTCGGCGATCACATGTGGCTTGCCCATGAACGTGCGCAGATCGTAGGCGCGGACGATATTCGGGTGGCTGCCAAGCCGCATCCACAGCTCGGCCTCGGCGCTGAAGCGCGCGATCGCATCCTCATCCCACAGGAATTTGTTCTGGAAGGTCTTGAGCACCACCTGTTGGCGTCGCTGGCGATCGTAGGCGATGTACACGATGCCCATGTAGCCGCGGCGAGTCTTCTCGACCTCGTAGCGCTGCTCGATCACATCGCCCACGTTGAATTCGCGCCCGAGCGTCACACCATGCGCTGATGTTTGTTTATTGCGGTGAAACAGTCGGCGGATCATAGGCAGATTCTCGACTTGCGCGTTTCAATGTAACCCATGATACCATAAGCCTGCGAGCCGGTGAAGGGCGCAAGCCAATGATGCGTGCTACCGTCGGCAGAAAGCAGTCGGCAATCGGCAGTAAGCAGTGCGCATCACTGCCGACTGCTGACTGCCGACAGGTGCCCTCGGCCTATAATATGCTGTAACATGTTCAGCTACGCGCGGAAAGGAAACCATATGCCGGTCGCTATCAGCGTCGGTCCCCCGGCAATCACAATCAACCAGGGCAACACTTTTATGGTTACGGACCTGCGCGGCGAGATCGAGCCGTACGCCGATCAGGGCGTCTTCGCGCAGGACACGCGCTTTATCAGCGCGTACCGGCTCACCATCAGCCATGCGCCCTGGACACTGCTCTCCTCCAGCACGATCACCTACTACTCGGCCGGCTTCGAGTTCGTCAGCCCGGCGCTCCAAACTGAGGATGGCGAACTGCCCGAGCGCAGCATCGGGCTATCGGTGAAGCGCGAGATCACCCAGGCGATCGACGAGACCTTGACGATCGCGAATTACGGGCTGCGTCCGGCGCGCTTCTTCCTGGAGCTGCTGCTGCGATCCGATTTCGCGGATATCTTCGAGGTACGCACCAAGAAGATCGTGCGGCGCGGGCGGACGATCACCGAGTGGGATGCAGCGCGCGGTCACTTGTTCACATCATACGCGCACCGTGATTTCTGGCGCTGCTGCCGCCTGGAAGTGTGCGCGAGCGACGGCATGCCGCTGTACGCGAATGGCCGGCTGGTCTACGAGATCGCGCTCGATCCTGGCCAGCGCTGGCAGACGCGCCACACGATTCACCTGCTCACCGAGGAGGCGCGCGATGCGGAGAAGCCCGCGCCCGCCGTGCAGCGCGAGCAGGCCGATGCGCTCCAGGCTGGCTGGCAAACCCTTGCGACCAGGCTGATCAGCTCGAACGAAGATGTCTACCGTGCCTACCGCCAGTCGATCGAAGATATGGGCGCGCTGCGGCTGGAGGATGGCGATGGCTCGCCCTACACATGGGTGCCGGCGGCCGGCATTCCCTGGTACGCGACGATCTTTGGCCGCGACTCGCTGATCGTCGCATTGCAGACGATGGCTGTCAACCCAGGGCTAGGCGTCGGCACCCTGCACGCGCTCGCGCGGCTCCAGGCGACTGTGGCGGATGACTGGCGCGACGCTCAGCCCGGCAAGATTCCACATGAGATTCGCTTTGGCGAGCTGGCGCATTTCGGTAAGGTGCCGCACACCCCGTACTACGGCACCGCCGATGCGACCCCGCTCTACCTGATCACATTGCACGAAACCTGGCTGTGGACTGGCGACCGCGCGTTGATCGACCGCTGCCGCGAAACCGCCGAGCGTTGCCTGGAGTGGATCGATCGCTACGGCGATCTGGATGGCGATGGCTTCCAGGAGTATCTGACTCGCTCGACGCAGGGCCTGGAAAACCAGGGCTGGAAAGACTCGGGCGACGCCGTGGTGCATCCCGACGGCGCCAAGGCCGAGCCGCCGATCGCGTTGTGCGAGCTTCAGGGCTATGTCTACGACGCCAAGCGCCGCATGGCCGAGATCTTCGAGGCGCTTGGCGAAGGCGAGCGTGCCGTGACGCTGCGGGAGCAGGCCGATCAGCTACGGCAGCGCTTTGAGGCGGCTTTCTGGATGGAGGACCAGGGCACATACTGCTTTGGGCTGGATGCGCGCAAGCAGCAGATTCAGACAGTGGTGTCGAACGCCGGCCACTGCCTCTGGTCGGGGATCGCCAGCCCCGAGCGGGCCGCGCGCGTGGTGGAGCGGCTGATGGGCGACGATATGTCCAGCGGTTGGGGCCTGCGCACGCTAAGCGCAGGCCACCGCTGCTACAACCCGCACAGCTACCATCGTGGATCCGTCTGGCCGCACGACAATGGAATCATTGCGGCCGGGTTCCAGCGCTACGGCTTTAAGCAGCAAGCCTGCAGGCTGGCCCGCGATATCTGGGAGGCTGCGGCCTCGTTCGATTTCTACCGCCTGCCCGAGCTGTACGCCGGCCTGCCACGCGCCAGCAGCAGCTTTCCAGTGCAATATTTAGGCGCGAATATTCCCCAGGCCTGGGCAGCTGGATCGATCCTGCACCTAATTCGTACTATTCTGGGGCTGCGCGCCGACGCACCGCGCGGCCGGCTGTACGTTGCCCCAGCCCTGCCGCATTGGCTGCCCGACCTCACGCTGCGCGGGATGCGCTGCGGAGGCGCGCTGCTCGACCTGCGCTTCTGGCGCGAAGGCGAGCAGTCACGTTGGGAGGTCGTCGGTCAAGAAGGCCAGATCGAGGTGCTGGACGAGCCGGGATGAGTGCTTGGAGACAACAGATTAGAGACAAGAGATTGGAGAGGTTGTCTCGGGTCTCCCGTCTCGAGTCTCTAGTGCTATGCTGCCGAGGGATCGTTCTGGATGATGCCGAAGAAATTGCCCTCGGTATCCTTGCAGTAGGCCAGGTAGCCGACGTGGGGGATCGTCATTTTAGGCTCCACGATCGTGCCGCCATTGGCCGTCAGCTTGGC
>DATFXE010000629.1:0-5620 GCA_035258585.1 Roseiflexaceae bacterium
CCGACGTCGACTTTGACGCGTGGCCCGCTCACTACCGGGGTCAGCGCAGGAACGGCCTCGCCGCTGGCAAAGCGGTCGCGGAGCTTGGTCAGGCTATTTTGCACGCTCGGTGGCAAGCTGGGCAGATGCACCTGTGGCAGCTGGAAAGGCTGCGCGGTCGGCGCCGATGGGTCGGTCGGGCGTGGCACAAAGCGCCCGATCAGCACTGGGTTGGTCAGCCCGCCGCTGCCGCGGTTGCTCAACAGAATTAGGACGACGGCCAGCAGAATACCGCCAACCCACATTGGGATCTTATTGTCACGATTGTACATCGATCAGGTCATCCTCGAACATACGTATCAGCGCGCATGATACCATTTTTCAGGCCGGTATGTTGGCAGTCGGCAGGAGGCAGTCGGCAGGATGCAGTCGGCGGAATACTGCCTACTGCCTGCTGCCTACTGCTTACTGCTTACCGGGCATTCCATCGTATTTGACACATCGAAACGCGAGCTTATAATTAGACTAACTCGCGATTCTCAGAACAACTCAACTGGAGAGCGTAATGACACCGCCCCGGCCAAGTGGCCTGCCCCAATGCGGTGCTGCCCTGTCTTGAGGGGGACAGCACAGGTGCCCCTGGTACGATTTTGAAAGGAGCAAGGGATGGTTTACTCCAGACGACTGCTGGTCCTGGTTGCGCTACTAGCGTTGTTGGCGTTGGCGGCATGCGGCCAGAGCAGCACTGGCGGCGCGGCCGCCACTGCGGTCCCCCAAGCGACACAGGCTCCCCAACCCACCGCAGCGGCCGAGGCGACCGCTGCCCCGCAGCCCACCGCAGCGGCTGAGGCGACTGCTGCGCCCGCAGCGACCGCCGCGCCCGCGGCCACCGCTGCTCCAGAGGCGACCGCGGCCCCAGCGGCCGGGGGCGGCGAGGATTTGCTCGCGGATGTGAAGAAGCGTGGCAAGCTGATGATCGCGACTGACGCGAACTACAAGCCGCAGAGCTTCAAGAATCCCGACGGCTCGTTCGAAGGCTTTGACGTGGACGTTGGCAAGGAGGTCGCCAAGCGTCTGGGCGTCGAGGCCGAGTTCATCGATGTCAACTTCGACACCATCACAGCCGGCGGCTGGAACGGCCGCTGGGATATCAACGTCGGCTCGATGACGATCACGCCCGATCGCAAGAAGGCGCTGTATTTCAGCAGCCCCTACTACTACACGCCGGCATCGTTCGTGGTTCACAAGGATAGCAAGGCCGCCTCGATCGACGATCTCAAGGGCAAGAAGGTCGGCGTCGGCGCGGCGACGACCTACCTGGACTACCTGCAAGGCAAGCTCACACTCGAAGGCGAGAAGATTCTCAGGCCGGCGCCGGAGGGGGTCGATGCCAAGATCTATGACACCGACCAGCTCGCGCTGACCGACCTGGCGCTGGGCGACGGCACGCGGCTCGACGCGGTGCTGACCGCGCTGCCGACCACCGAGGACTCGATCAAGGGCGGCCAGCCGTTTAAGATCCTGGGCGATCCGGTCTACTATGAGGATCTGGGCATCGCGCTCGATCAGAAGAGCCCGAAGGACTCGAAGGGCCTGGCGGATGCGATCACCAAGATCGTCGACGAGATGCACAAGGACGGCACGCTGACCAAGCTGGCGAGTAAGTACTACAGCAGCGACCTGACGACGAAGAAGTAGTAGCGCAGTCTCCAGTCGCCAGTTAGCAGTCGGCAGGAGTGGAGAACTGCTAACTGCTGACTGGGGACTGCCGGCTGGCGAAAGAGGGTGCGATGGCAGACAAAGCTGTTGAACTCCAGCCGTCTATGGTACGGCGCCGGTTGAGCATTCCCTTTCCCGTCCAGCTCGTGCTGTGGTGGTGCCTCTGGCTGCTGTTCTTGCTCTTCCTGTTCAGCGGGATCGGCTTTTCGCTCGGCTTCATCCGGATCAGAACCATCGCGCTCGACTGGGGCTTTATCGCCACCTGGTGGCTGTTCATCTCCAAGGGCGTCATCGTCACCTTTGAGTTGTCGGTTATTTCGATCATTTCCGCGATGGTGCTGGCACTGGCCGCAGCGCTGGCGCGGCTCTCGCGCTTCGCCCCGTTCAATAGCCTGGCCAGCCTGTACGTCTCGCTGATGCGCGGGACTCCGCTCTACCTCCAGATCATCTTTATCTATCAGGCGCTCCCGCAGCTGGGGCTTGTGCTGACCGCGTTCACGTCGGCGGTGCTGGCGCTCAGCCTGAACTACGGCGCGTATATGAGCGAGATCTTCCGCGCCGGCATCCAGGCAGTCGGCCGCGGGCAGACCGAGGCGGCCTACGCACTGGGCATGACGCCCTGGCAGACGATGCGACGGATCGTGCTGCCGCAGGCATTCCGGATCATCACGCCGGATATCGGCAACCAGTTCATCGCGATGCAGAAGGACACATCGCTGGCCAGCGCGATCACGCTCCTGGAGCTGATGGGCCTGGCGCGGCAGGCCGGCGCCCCGCGCCAGCACTTCTTCGAGGCGCTGGTGGTGGCGGCGGTTTGGTACTGGCTCATGACGATCGTGCTCTCGTACTTCCAGCGCAAGCTCGAGCACCGGATGGCCCGGAGCGACCGCTAATAAATTGAGAATTGAGAATGAAAAATTGAGCATGTGGCGAAATGTTCTCAATTTTCAATTCTCAATTCTCAATTTTCAATTCTCAATTAATATGGAACCAATTGTCACCGTCCAAAACCTGCACAAGCGCTTTGGCAACCTAGAGGTGCTGAAGGGCGTCAATCTGCGGGTCGCGCCGCGCGAGGTGGTTTGCCTGATCGGCCGCTCGGGATCGGGCAAGAGCACGCTGCTGCGCTGCATCAACTTCCTCGAAGAGCCCAACGAGGGTGTGATCAGCGTCGCCGGGATCACCGTTCCAGCCGGCGAGCGAACGCGCGAGCATCGTCAGCACATCATCGAGTTGCGCGAGCGCGCCGGGATGGTCTTCCAGAGCTTCAATCTCTTCCCACATAAGACAGTGCTAGAGAACCTGATCGAGGCGCCGATGATCGTCAAGGGCATGTCGCGCGAGCAAGCGATCCCGATCGCCGAGAAGCTACTGGAGAAAGTCGGCCTGGCTTCCAAGCGCGATGTCTACCCCAGCAAGCTGTCGGGCGGCCAGCAGCAGCGCGTGGCGATCGCACGCGCGCTGACGATGGAGCCGCAGGTCATGCTGTTCGACGAACCGACCTCGGCGCTCGACCCCGAGCTGATCGGCGAGGTGCTGGAGGTGATGCGCGACCTGGCGCGCGACGGTATGACCATGCTAGTGGTGACCCATGAGATGGGCTTCGCGCGTGAGGTCGCCGACCGCGTGATCTTCATGGATGGCGGCGTGTTTGTGGAAGAGGGACCGCCCGCTCAGTGCCTGGTCAACCCACAGGACGAGCGAACGCGGCGCTTTCTGGAACGGATTTTGTGACAGTACCGCTGCAAATAATTTGGTTCTACACGGCTGAGCACAGCTGCGCATACAAGGCTGCTTGACAAACCATTGCGCATCGAATACACTACGCGCCACCTAAGTCTCGCGACGATATCGGAATGCCTGGATTCGGTGGACGCGGCCGTCCGCAGTATGAGTATACCGAATTGCGGGTGTAGCACGACGGTCGATCGCCCTTGGTATGGACACCATCTGCCGCGCACGGTCAGTCACTCCGCGATAATGTGACGCGGGAGCCCCTCTCACGGCGGCGAGTGACTGGCCATGGCGCCGCAAGCCGCGTTAGCGCCCCTGCTGGCTGCGCGGCTGCTATGCGTGATCACCGACAGACCGAACCCGATGGTGTGTCCGGCGAAAGGAGGTATCACGGCTCTTCGATTCCAGCTCCGGTCATGAACTTCGCGCGGGCGAGCGTGCGGCCGATGCCGGCGGAGTAAGTTTGGCTAGCCCCCATCGCTCTGAATCGCATATTCGCGGCGCTCAGCGCGCGACCTGACAGATTCCTCACTATGTGTAAGGAGTAGAAGCTCTATGAAAAGGCGTGTAAGCTTTTTTCTGTTGATCACCATCCTCGCCGGCGTGCTGGCGGCGTGCGGTAGCGCCCCGGGCGGCGGCACTGCCGCTGCTCCGACTGCGGCCCCGGCGGCTGGCGGCGCGGCTGGAGCAGCGACGGCGGCTCCGGCTGCGGCAGCTGGTGGCGGGGGCACTTCGGGCACGATTAAGATCGTCTCCTCGCTGCCGCGCACCGGCTCCTCCAAGGGGCAGAGCGATACGGTCGTCAATGCGATCAATCAGCGGCTCGAGCAGGATAAGAGCCAGGCTTGCAACGGCCAGTTCACGATCAAATATGACGACATGGACGATGCGACCGCCGCGGCCGGCAAGTGGGACCCGACCCAGGAGGCTAACAACGCCAATAAGGCCGCGGCCGACGCCGACGTGATGATCTACATCGGCACCTTCAACTCGGGCGCCGCCAAGGTATCGATCCCGATTCTCAACGCAGCTGGCCTGGTGATGATCAGCCCGGCCAACACCTACCCCGGCCTGACCAAGCCAGGCAAGGGCGAGTCCGGCGAGCCTGACAAGTACTACCCCAACGGCAAGCGCAACTACAGCCGCGTGGTGCCGGCCGACGACATCCAGGGCTCCGCGGGCGCCAACTGGGCCAAGGATCTGGGCGTCAAGAGCGTCTACATCCTCCACGACACCGAGACCTACGGCAAGGGTATCGCCGACGTGTTCCGCGCCAAGGCCAAGGAGCTCGGCTTCGAGGAGAAGGGCTACGAGGGCATCGACAAGAAGGCCCAGGACTACAAGGCGCTCGGCTCCAAGATCAAGGATGCCAACCCCGACATGGTCTACTTCGGCGGCATCACCCAGAACAACGCCGGCCTGCTGCTGAAGGACCTGCGCGCGTCCGGCTACACCGGCAAGTTCATGGGTCCGGACGGCATTTATGAGGAGGCATTCCTCCAGGCCGCCGGCGACGGGGCTGAGGGCGCCTACATCACCTTCGGCGGCGTGCCCGGTCCCAAGCTGACCGGCAAGGGCAAGGAGTGGTACGACGCCTACAAGGCCAAGTACAACAGCGAGCCTGAGGTCTACGCGGTCTATGGATACGAGGCCACGAACGTCGCGTTGGCGGCGATCAACAAGGTCTGCAAGAAGGATCGCGCCGCGATCCTTGACGCCGTCTTCGCCACGAAGGACTTCGACGGTGTGACCGGCAAATTCAGTATCGACCAGAACGGCGACACCACCCTCACAACGATGAGCGGCGTGCAGGTCAAGGGTGGCAAGTTCGATACGGATAATGTCGCCGTGCTCAAGTAGGCGCACTGGATGGGAATCCGGCAAGCGCGGGGCACCGCCAGCCCCGCGCTTGCCATAGATCAGTTGCTGGCTTCACCACACCGTTGAAGGAGTCCCCATGGCTACCACGGCGCAACCTACAACGCGCACCATCGCTGCTCAGAACATCGGCCGCTGGATCACCGGCGGGCTGGTCGGGCTCGTGCTGGCACTGGTGCTGTTTCGCATCGTCGGCCAGGCCATCCAGAACCCGACTCTGCTGGCGCAGCAGCTGCTCACCGGCGTCTCGAAAGGCGCGATCCTGGCGATTATCGCCCTGGGCTATACGCTGGTCTACGGCATCATCGAG
>DATFXE010000630.1:0-4496 GCA_035258585.1 Roseiflexaceae bacterium
ATGACCAAGGACCAAAGACGAATGATCGACTTCCTGCCTCCTGCTTACCGCCTACTGCCCACCGCCTGCTGTGAGCCGCTTCTCATAGTACAGGCTAAGCGGATCGTCTATGTAGGGTCCGAACGGTGGGATTCGATAAAACCCCATCCGCTCGTACAGGCTGATGGCTGCGCGTTGGTGAATGCCCGTCTCCAACCGCAGAAGACTGATTCCGCATGCACGAGCATAATCCGCCAGATGGTTCAATATCATCATCCCGAAACCTGATCCACGAAACTGCGGCCGCACATACATGCGCTTGATCTCGCCGTACCCGCGGCCGACCAGCATGACGCCCCCGCACGCGGCTGGCGTCCCGTCCAGACGCAGCAGAAAAAAGGCCACATCCTGGGCAAGCAGTTGGTCGACATTCAAGCCGTGGCGGCTCTCGTGTGGATAGAGCGGGTCAAGATGCGCCTCAAGCTCCGCAATCAGGCTGATCGCATCCTCAGTGTCAGGTCGTTCAGATGTGATGATCGCCGGCATAGACTGATTCCCTTCTTCCATTTACTCCGCTGATACTCCAACTCCCAACTCCCATTCCCCAACCCAGCGCGAAGCGCTCTAGAACTCCACCCACGTCCCCACCCCGCGCGTCTGCGCCTGGCGATAGACATAGTCGGCGGCTGCCAGGTCCTCGACGGCCAGGCCGAGCGATTTGAACACCGTGATCTCGTCTGGCCCGCTTCGGCCGGCGTGCTTGCCCAGCAGCAGCTCGCCGACCTCGGCGCGGATGTGATCGGGGCCGATCGCGCCCGCACGCATCGCAAACAGGTAATCGCCCGACTCGTTTAGCGTCGACTCGCGCCGATCGACGAACAGGCCGGCGGCCGCCATTGTGGCTGTATCAAGCTCGCGCGCCGTGGGAATGCTCGAACCAATCGCGTTGATATGCGCGCCCGGAGCGATCCATTCACGCAGCACGATCGGCTCGGCTGCAGTGGTGGCGGTCACGATCAGGTCTGCCCCGCACACGGCGGCCTCGGCCGTCTCAACCGGCTCGATCGGGAAGGGATAGCGCGGCCGGAAGGCTTCCGCGAAGGCCCACGCGTGCTCGAACGAGCGGCTGGCGATGCGCGCGCGCCGGATCGGGCGAACGCAGGCGAGCGCGGCCAGGTGCGATCGCGCCTGCACACCCGTCCCGAGGATCGCCAGGTCGCCGGCGTCCTCGCGCGCCAGCAGGCGCGTGGCTACGGCCGACACCGCGCCGGTGCGAATGGCGGTGATCGCCGAGGCATTCAGCAGCGCCAGCAGCTCGCCGGTCTCGGCGCTGAACAGCATCACGCTGCCCTGATGGGCATCCTTGCCTTTGGCCGTATTCCCAGGGAACACGCAGACTGCCTTGAGGCCATACAGCGCGCGCTCGCCGGCCCGGTAGCTCGGCATCAGGCCCATCAGCCCGGCCGCGTCGGGCGGTCGAACGATGGTGCGCAGCGGCTGGTGCATGCGGCCGGCGCTCAGGTCGGCCAGGGCCTCGGCCATCACCTCGACGCACTCGGCTATTGGGAGCAGCTGCTCGACCTCGATGTGATTCAGGATGAGAATTGGCATGTTTCGATCCCTATCCTGTTACTATTGACAAAAGAAGATAAAGTAGCCCTCTGGCGAGGGCTACGACGACGTTGGGGAAACGGCCGCTTCAAAGAAGCTGGCGATTCTGGCTCGATCTTCTTCCGTCAAATGAATCTCCAGCGCGCGGCGGGCCGGATGGAGCTGCTCGGGCCGGCGCGGGCCGAGGATCGGCGCGGTGACCAGCGGCTGCGCCATCACCCAGGCCAGCGCCAGCGAGGCCATGTCGGTGCCGCGCTGGTTGGCCTCGGCCTGCAGCGCATCCAACCCGCGAAACACATCCGCGCTCAGCAGGCGCTCATACGGCTCGGGCCGCAGCGTCATGCGCGAGCCGGCTGGGAAGGGCTGGCCGGCGCGATACTTGCCGGTCAGCCAGCCACCCGAGAGCGGGCTGAACGGCGTGTAGCCCAGCGCCTGATCCTGGCACAGCGGGAACATCTCGCGCTCGTCGCCGCGGTCGAGCAAACTGTAGGCGTTCTGGACCCATTCGAAGCGATAGAGCAGATATTTGTCGCTGATCCACAGCGCCTTGGTCATCAGCCAGGCCGGCATATTCGAGGCACCGAGGTAGCGCAGCTTGCCCTGCCGCACCAGATCGTCCAGGGCCCGCAGCGTCTCCTCCAGCGGCGTGCTGGGGTCGGGCTCGTGGATCAGGTACATATCCAGGTGGTCGACGCCCAGATTGCGCAGGCTGGCATCGACCTGGCGCATGACGTGCCGGCGCGATAAGCCGCGGTCATTTGGCCCATCGCCGACCGGGTTGAAGACTTTCGAGCTGAGCAGGAGCTGGTCGCGCACCGCGCTGCCCTTGGTCTTCAGCCACGCGCCGATGTAGCTTTCGCTGCGCCCGCCGCCATATGCATCGGCCGTATCAAAGAAGTTGATGCCCATGTCCCACGCGGCATCCATGATCGCAAAGGCCTCTTGCTCGGTCTCGCCGCGTCCAAAGAACGCCGGCGCGCTGCCGATCCCGCCGAAGTTGCCGCAGCCAAGGCCGACGGCCGAGACCTTCAGGCCAGTGCGGCCGAGATTTTTGTAGCGCATTTGAACGACCTCTTCGAGCGCCGCGTGCCGAGTGCCGAGTGACGATGAGACACGAGACCAGAGACCAGAGACCAGGGGTCATCAGTCCTGTCTCTTGTCTCCTTGTCTCCTTGTCTCCTGTCTCCTGTTTCCTTGTCTCCCAATCGGATTATACTCCCATTTCGCGCATGCGAGGGCGCCGATTTCCTGCTACAATGGACGTTGCAACCAAGCGATCTTCTGCCGGCGCCACGCGTCGGCGCGGAGCACAGGAGCCGGCAATGGAGCTTGGCATCGGGTTGCCCAACACCCTCAACGGCGCCAGTGGCGAACTTCTGCTCGCCTGGGCGCGCCGAGCCGACGCCGGGCCGTTCGCCAGCCTGGGCGTGTTCGATCGCCTACTCTATCACAGCTTCGACCCGCTGATCTCGCTGGCTGCCGTCGCGGGCGCCACCAGCCGGATCAGCCTCGCCACGACGATCATCATCGGCCCCTTGCGCAACGATGCTCTGCTGGCGAAAGAGGCCGCCACGCTGGACGCACTCTCGGGCGGGCGGCTGACGCTGGGCCTGGCGCTCGGCGCGCGCCGCGACGACTACACTGCGGCTGGAGTGGATTACGCTGCGCGCGGCCAGCGCCTGGATCAGCAACTGGCCGCACTGCGCGGATACTGGGAGGACGAGCGCTTCGTGCCACACCCAGCGCGGCCCGGCGGCCCGCCGGTCCTGGTCGGTGGCCTGAGCGATAGCGCCTACGCCCGCGCCGCACGCCAGGCCGACGGCTATATTCACGGCGGCGGCCCGCCCAAAGCCTTCGCTGGCGCGGCTCAAAAGGCCCGCGCCGCCTGGGTCGACGCCGGCCGGGCTGAGCGTCCGCAGCTGTGGGGGCAGGGCTACTACGCGCTGGGAGACGAAGCCGACGCCGCAGCCGGGCGAGCTTATCTGCTGGATTATTACGCCTTCACCGGGCCGTTCGCCGAGCGAATCGCCGCCGGCCTGCTGACCACGCCCCAAGCGATCGCCCAATTCGTGCGCGGCTACGCCGAGGCCGGCTGCGACCACCTGGTGCTCTTCCCGACCGTGGCGCGCATGGAACAGTACGAGCGGCTGGTGGAGGTGATCGAGTGATGGCGTACAAGTGTTGATAACAAGGTGAATCATGTCCGACCAGCACATCGCTCTCGAGGTTGCCACCCGCATTAACCGGATCGAGAATAGCATCACGCCTGATGCGCCGCTCTGGAGCGAGGATACTGAGCGCGTCTCGATCTTGAAACGCATGACCTACTACACCACCCCTGGCCTCAGCGTAGCAGTGATTAACGGCGGCACGATCGAGTGGGCGCGCGGCTATGGTGTGCTCGAAGCCGGCAAGGCCACACCTGTTACCCCTGATACTATTTTCCAGGCCTGCTCGATCAGTAAGCACGTCGCGATGGTCGGCGCCTTGAGCCTGGTGCAGGATGGCAAACTCGATCTCGACGAGGACATCAACCGCTACCTGACATCCTGGAAGCTACCGGCCAACGGCACATGGCAGCCGCATGTCACGCCGCGCCAGCTGCTGGCCCACACAGCCGGGCTGACGCAGAACTGGTATCGCGGTTTCCACCCAGGCGAGCCAGTGCCGACGCTACCGGATGTGCTCGAAGGCCGGCCGCCGGCCAATACGCCGCCCATCCGGTCGGTGCTGCTGCCCGGCAGCGAGTTTCGCTACTCCGGCAGCCACTACTCGGTGCTCCAGCAGCTGCTGATCGACATCACCCATACGCCGTTTCCTGATATGATACGTGAGTTGGTATTCGAGCCGCTGAACATGCGCAACAGCAGCTACGATCAGGCGTTCCCCGAGACGCGGCCGCAGGG
>DATFXE010000631.1:0-4586 GCA_035258585.1 Roseiflexaceae bacterium
CCCGCGACTAGAACGCGACAAGGATCTGCGCATTGCCATTGTAGCCAGAATTTTGCCCGCCGACAAACGCCCAGCTTGCAAAATTGTCAGGTAACCACATAACAAATCGCCGGTTCTGCTCGTTCTACTGAGTGACAAGGATGTCGAGCCACGTCCCATCGCACGGTAGTACCAGCGATCGGCCGCCAAGAGGATGATCGGATAGTTGAATTCATGCGATGGACACTTGATACTAATGCTAATGTCAACCGTTACACCGACGTAACGCAGGCCGGAATCAGCGCGTCGTAGATATGGACAATAGAGGCCGCTCCGAGGCTGATGCCGGCGCGCTTCTTGCAAGCGAAAGCGCAAGAAGATGATGATTGCGCGAATGTCTAGTGGAGGATTATCATGGTTGAGTCAATCGTGCAAATCGTGATCGTCGGCATGTGGGCGGTCATTCTGGCTATTCACACCCGGCGCCTGCTGCGCCTGGCCAAAGTCGAGTCGCTGACACAATGGGGCGAGCGCCGGCTCCGGCCTAAGCTCGACCGCGTCTGGTGGTGGCTTGGCCGCGAAGAATACTGGCGCGCAGTGCAGGTCGATGTGCTGCGCTGCATGCAGCTGACCTTCATGATGTTCTTGATGGCCTGGGGCATTTACGGCTAGCATAATCCAGCGCATATTCGTTGCTGGTTCCGCCGACGATGGACGATAGACGATGGGTAGTGGCGACATCGTCTATCGTCCATCGTCTATTTGCGTAAGCGGCACACGCGCTCCATCCGATTCGTGGTAAGATACGCTGGAGGTTGTGCGCGATCGATGCGCACGCGACCGCGACCGCCAGCACCTTCAACGCGGTATTTCGGCCGTCTTCTGGGAGCAAGGCATGAATGTCCGCTGGATGGCTGTACTGACCGGCTTTTTTGTGGATATCGCGCTTAGCGCGCTACTAAGCCTGATGGCCTCGCCCCAATTCTACTCAGCACCCGATCTGACGCGACTCGGCGATCTGCTGCTGATCTGCCTGCTTACGCTTTCCACTGGTGTCGGCGGCTTTGTAGCCGGTCGTATGGCCGGCAGCAGCCGCGCGATCAACGGGCTATTAGTGGCGATCGTGGGCATTCTGATCAACCAACTTGGCCCACCCCTGCCGCGCGTGTTCGTGGTCTCCAGCGCGGTCGCCTGCGGCTTGGCCGCGCTGGGCGGCTATCTCAGCCGCTTCCCGGCCCAGCAGCCATGGCGATCCTCGCGCTGAGCGCCAAGCCCGATATTCCCGCTCGTTCGGATGTGGTTTGTGCTTTGCGACAAGTCGCAAGTCGCCTGTGTCATCTTGCTGCGACCTGTGGCCTGCGATGTGCTGGGATCGTATGCGCCGGTTTAGTTCATGCTATAATACGCCCGGCCAGCACCCCTACCCAACCGACGGTATGATCTGATTCCGATCAACAAGGGACTGTGCCATAGGGCCCGCAGGGCCGATTTGGCGCAGTGTTATCCTGTGAGCACAGCAGAATCACACACCATCGAAGCTCTGGCGGCATTGCGCGATGACGAGCTGCTAGCGCTGGTGGTCCAGGGCCAGGAGCGGGCTCTGGCGCAGCTATACGACCGCTACAATCGACTGGTCTATACGATCGCGCTACGGATCACTGGCGACCGTCAGACGGCCGAGGAGGTCGTCCAGGACGTTTTTCAGAATGTCTGGCAGGCCGCTGGCAGCTTCCAATCCGGGATCGCTCAGTTCTCTTCATGGCTGCTCGGAATAACACGCCATCGCGCGATCGACGCGACCCGCAGCAAGCGCGAGCGGGCCCGTATGCGTGAGCAAGCCCTTGATGCCGGCATTCCTATGAGCGGGGAATCGGATATCGAGCGCGATGTCACGCAGGCGCTGCTACGTGATAGCGTGCGCGCGGCGCTCCAGGAACTGCCTGCTAATCAGCGCCAGGTGGTCGAGATGGCCTATTATGGTGATCTTACGCGCGCCCAGATCGCCGAGCGCCTGGGCGAGCCACTTGGCACGGTCAAGACCCGGCTGCGGCTTGGGCTGCTCAAGCTGCGCGAGCTGCTGCGCCAGGTAGAAGATTCGTAAAAGCGAGTCCGACTTTAGATGTATTTATGGAGAAATTGACATCCAGAAGTGCTTATATATCGCATAGCAGAGTATACACAAGGTTGGCGCAATCGCCGCTTGGATAGAATTAGGACTTACGCGGTTGGCGTTTTAGCGGGGGTCACCCAGAGGGTAGATGGGGCCACAGGCCCCCGAGAACCTTCATTTCCGCCCACCCCTGGCGGCAAAGCCGCCAGGGGTGGGCGGAAAGAGGAGTTCTTTGGAGGGCAAAGCCCTCCAAACCTCCCAACTGCGTAACTCCTAAGAATGTGAAAGTAGCCGTGTCATGACATCGCCGCCCGACGACATTCTAGATCTGCTGACCGCCTATGCGCTTGGCGCGCTCGAGCCGGACGAGATCGTGCGCGTCGGCGCGCTGCTCGACCAGCAGCCTGAGCTGCGCGCGACCCTGGCCGAGTTGCGCGCCACCGCCGACATGCTACCGTATGGGCTGCCTGAGGCCACCCCACCCACCGATCTGCGCCAGCGCGCGCTGGATCATGCGACTGGCCGGGCCAGTTCCGCTGCGCCCACCCCACGTGAGCGGCTGAGCACCCGCGCGCGCGGCTGGATCTGGGCGTTGAGCGGCGTGGTGTCGCTGGCTCTGCTGGCCGCCGCGATCGGCTGGGGCCAGCTGCTCAGCACAAGCTCCCAGATCGGGCAGCTCCAGAGCGAGCTGGCGAGTGTGCGAGCCGAACTCAAGGATACTCAGACTCAGGTCGCCGCGGCCCAACAGCAAGCCAATCAGCTTCAGGCACAGATCGCCAGCGCACAGAAGGTGCTGGCCTCACTTCAGGGAGAAAATGGCAGCGGCGCCATACTCCAGGCAAAAAACGGCACCACAGTGTTCGCGGCCCAGCTTCCACCGCTCAAGCCCGGCCACGTATACCAGCTCTGGCGCATTCAGAGCGGTAGCGCACCTACGAGCCTTGGGATTTTTACGGTCGATCTGCAAGGTTATGGCATAAAGCCGCTTACGCGGAACCAGGAACCACAGTCTGGTGAAACGGTAGCCGTGACAGACGAGCCCGACGGCGGCAGCTCCGGCCCGACCAGCCAGCCACTGATTGCGGGACAAACCAAGGCCTGACAGCCCGCAAGACACGAGACAAGAGATACGAGACAGGAGCGTTATTTCGCTTGTCTCGTGTCTCTTGTCTCGTGTCTTGTGTCTCCTATCTTGCGTCTCCCCTGGCGCCCGCGGCTGTGCTATAATGCCCGTCGTTCGAAGCGCAGCCCGCCACCCGCAGATAGGTGATTCGATGCCGGATGATCTGCCGATACTATTCGACTTTCCCAGCAGCCCCGAGGCCGCGGTGGTCGAGGGACAGCGCGGCGAGCGTGAGCTACCGGTTGTGCCGCTGATCAATACGGTGCTCTTCCCGCACATGCTCACGCCGCTGTTCGTCGGCCGCGAGCGCTCGGTCGCGGCGGTCGAGGAGGCGATGGAGGGCGATCGCACCATCCTGGCGGTCGCCCAGCGCGAGCAGGACGCCGACGACGTTGGGCCAAACGAGCTGTTCGGCGTGGGGGTTGAAGCGCATATCCAGCGTGTGCTAAAGATGCCCGACGGCTCGACCTCGATCGTCGTGCAGGGGCGGCGGCGAATGCGCGTGCTCGAGTTCGCGCAGGAGCGGCCCATGCTGCGCGCGCGCGCTCTGCCAATCTACGGCGAGGAGGAGAAGACGATCGCGATCGAGGCGATGATGCGCGCGGTGCTCTCGCTGTTCGAGAAGGTCGTCAAGCTCTCGCGCACCCTGCCCGACGACTCGTACATCATGGCCATGAATGTGGACGAGCCGGGATGGCTGGCCGATCTGATCGCCTCGACCTTGCCGCTGGATGTGTCGCGCCGCCAGGAGATTCTCGAGACGATCGATCCGGAGGAGCGCCTGCGGCGGCTTTCAATTATGTTAACCCAAGAGCTGGATGTGCTAGAGCTGGAGAGCCGGATCCACACGCAGGTTCAGAAAGAGGTCGACAAGTCGCAGCGCGAGTTCTTCCTGCGCGAGCAGATGAAGGCGATCCAGCGCGAGCTCGGCCAGGAGGACCCGCTGCAACGCGAGCTGCTGGAGCTGCGCGAGAAGATCCTGATCAGCGGCATGCCGGAGAAGGTGCAGCTCAAGGCGACCGAGGAGCTGGAGCGCATGGAAGCGATGTCGCCAGCCGCGCCCGAGTATAGTGTTATCCGCAGCTACCTGGATTGGCTGCTCGACCTGCCATGGACCAGCCAGACCGAGGATACCTACGATCTGATCGAGGCCGCGCGCACGCTGGACCGCAACCACTACGGGCTGCCCAAGATCAAAGAGCGCATCCTCGAATTCATGGCCGTGCGACAGCTGGCCGGCGCGCGGCTCAAATCGCCGATCCTGTGCTTCGTCGGCCCGCCCGGCGTCGGCAAGACATCGCTGGGCCGCTCGATCGCCGAGGCGCTCGGCCGGCGCTTT
The DNA here is from genome assembly GCA_035258585.1 of Roseiflexaceae bacterium. Classification (GTDB taxonomy): domain Bacteria; phylum Chloroflexota; class Chloroflexia; order Chloroflexales; family Roseiflexaceae; genus DATFXE01. The sequence continues at coordinate 4,552 of DATFXE010000631.1, forward strand.
GCACGGGTCTCACTTGGCGGCATCCACGACGAGGC
>DATFXE010000632.1:0-6540 GCA_035258585.1 Roseiflexaceae bacterium
CGCCGCCCCAGCCGCAGCCGCGCCAACCACAGCCCCGGCGGCTGCCGCGCCAACCGCCGCCCCAGCCGCAGCCGCGCCAACCACAGCCCCGGCGGCTGCCGCGCCAACCGCAGCCCCGGCGGTGGTGGCACCATCGGCCGGGCAGGTGACGATATCCTGGTTCAACCCCTACACCACCAAGACCACCCAGGAGGCGCTGCCACTCGTCATTGGCGAGTTTGAGAAGCAGAATCCCGACATCAAGGTCGATTATCAGAACCCCGGCGGCACCGGCGGTGGTGGCAGCTACACCGAGGCACTACTTTCGAAGATCGCCGGCGGCAACCCGCCCGATGTCGCGACGCTCTTCTCGACCCCGGCCGAGTTCGCGGCCAGCGGCTCATTGGTGCCGATCGACGACTATATGTCGGCGGCCAAGACAGCCAAGCCCGATGCCTTCTATCCAGCGCCGCTGAAGTCGTGCCAGTGGCAGAGCAAGACCTACGCGCTGCCGTCGTCGGCGGGTGCCGGGGCGGTTTTCTACAATGTCGATATGTTCAAGGCGAAGAATCTACCCATCGCGCGCGATCAGTTCCCCAAGACATGGGACGAACTCAAAGCGCTGTCGAAGGAGTTCCTGGTTCAGGAAAATGGCGAAATCAAGCAGGCCGGGATCGTGCCCTTTGTTGGCAACACCTGGCTCTACCCAGCCTGGAGCGCGATGAACGGCGGCAAGATCTACGATGCTGCGAGCAACAAATACATGATCGACAGCGAGCAGAACGTCCAGTGGCTGGATTCCTGGGTCAAATGGCTCGACGAGCAATTTGGCGGCGACTACGAGAAGCTCAACCAGGCCGCGCACTGGGAGGATGTCTACCCCGATAGCGCCTTCAACCAGAAGAAAGCCGCCATGGAGCCATCTGGCAGCTGGGCTGTTACCGATGCCGAGATTCCTTTCGCCTGGGAGGTGGCGAAGCTGCCGTACGGCCCCAGCGGCAGCAAGTCGATGACATCGTTCTGGCCGAACTGGTGGGCGATTCCCAAGGGCGCGCAGCATCCCGAAGCCGCTTTCCGCTTCCTTGAATTCATCTCCACTACCGGCTGGGAAATCTGGTATGGGTTCATTATGGACACACCATCCTGGAAGCAGTTCCCGAAAACGGTCTCCACGACAAAGCTGGTGAATGCCGTGGGCAAGGATCGCGCTGCCGAGGTGGATGCGTTCTTCGCCGACTACCTGAACGATGCGGTAGAGATGTGGACATCGCCGGTCGAGAGTTTCGCCAACGACACGCTCGGCGCTGCCGTCGGCGAAGTGCTCAGCAAGAAGAAGTCGGCCAAGGACGCGCTGGCCGAGGTGCAGAAGCTCTGCCAGGATAAGCTGAACGAGACGTTGAAGGGCTGATCGAGAGATTAGGGATTAGAGATCGCACTTTACAATCTCCAATCCCTAATCCCTAATCTCCGACTTGGGGATCGCCAATGTCTACTCTTGCATCTTCGGCCAGTAAGGTCCGGCGCCCACTGCTGAGCCGGCAGCTGCGGCGTGACCTGCGCGCGTATCTGTTCCTCTCGCCCTGGCTGATCGGTCTACTGGCCTTTACCGCCTACCCAACGCTGGCGTCGTTCTACTTCTCGCTCACCAAGTACAACATTCTCACGCCGCCACGCTGGGTCGGCACGGACAACTTCGTCAAGCTGTTTACGAACGACCCGCTGTTCTGGACGACAGTGTGGAACACCGCCTACTATACGCTGCTCTCGGTGCCGCTTGGTCTGGCGGTGGCGCTTGGGCTCGCACTGCTGCTCAATCAGCGCCGCGGCGGGATCGGGCTGTACCGCACCGCTTTCTATTTGCCGAGCCTGGTGCCGGCTGTCGTGATCACACTGATCTGGGCGGTGATGCTCGACCCACGGCTGGGGTTGGTCAACACTGCCCTGCGCGCGGTCGGGCTGCCGGGGCCTGGCTGGCTGCGCAGCGCCGCATGGTCTAAGCCGGCGCTGATTCTGATGTCGCTGTGGAGCGGGAGCGGCGGGGCCATGCTGATCTTCCTGGCCGGGCTGAAGGACATCCCGGCGTCGCTGCTGGACGCGGCGATGATCGATGGCGCGAACCGCTGGCAGCGCTTTCGGCACGTGGTCATTCCGCTGCTCACGCCGACGATCTTCTTCAACCTGATAATTGGAATCATCAACTCGTTTCAGGTCTTCACGATCGCCTTTATCGCAACCTCGCAATCGGGCACGGCTGGGTCGGGCACCGGCGGCGCCGGCCCGCTCAACTCGCTGCTGATGTATATGGTGCTCCTGTATCGCAACGCCTTCCGCTACTTCGACATGGGCTACGCCTCGGCGATGGCGGTGGTGATGTTCGTGGTGCTGGTGCTGCTAACACTGGCAGTGGTGCGCTCGTCGGATGTGTGGGTTCACTACGAGGGCGGCGGGCGGCGCTGATAGCCGAACCATGGGACATGGCGCTGTTCAGCTCAGCGCACAGCCAAGGGGGTAGTCGATGCAACAAACGCTCCCACAGCCTACGGTCGCCACGGCGCGGCGCAACGCGCGGGCCCGCCGCGCAGCCCAGGCGTTCCTGGGACACGCGCTGCTCGCGATCGTAGCAGCGCTGTTTGTCATCCCGTTTATCTGGTTGGTGATCACCTCGCTGAAGCCGACCAACCAGATCTTTACCGACCCGCTGATCTGGATTCCGCGCCCGATCCTGTGGAGCAATTACACCAGCGCGCTGACCAGCCCGGCCTTCCCATTTCTGCGGCTGCTGTCGAATACCCTGTTCTACGCCCTGCTCTCGACGATCGGCACAGTCATGTCCAGCGCGGTGGTCGCCTATGGCTTCGCGCGGATGGATTTCCGCGGGCGCAATGTGCTCTTCGGCATCACGCTAGCGACCATGATGCTGCCCGGTATCGTGACGCTCATTCCAACCTATGTGCTGTTCCGCTGGTTTGGCTGGGTCGGGAGCTATGCGCCGCTGATCGTGCCCATGTTCTTCGGCAGCGCATTCAACATCTTTTTGCTACGCCAGTTCATGCTGACCATCCCGCTCGACCTGACCGACGCGGCGCATGTCGATGGCGCGGGCGACTTTGTGGTGCTGTGGCGTATTATGCTGCCGTTGGTCAAGCCGGCGCTGCTGGTGGTCGGGCTATTCCAGTTCATGGCGGCCTGGAATGATTTTCAAGGGCCGTTGATCTATCTGGATAAGGCCAGCGAGTTTCCGCTGGTACTGGGCCTGTACGCCTTTCAGACCAGCCGTGGCGCGACAGTGGAGTGGAATCTGATGATGGCTGCCGCTCTGGTCACGACCTTCCCGATCATCCTGCTGTTCTTTATCACCCAGCGCTACTTCATCGAAGGGATCGCCCTGACTGGGCTGAAGGGCGCGTAGATTGACGAGGTGACGGGGTGAGGGGGTGACAAGGAGACTGCGTTGCGCGCGGCGTGCTCGGGTACTGCTAGGTGTGACAAGGAGACAAGGAGACGGGCTGTAACCTGTAACCTATAACCTGTCACCTGTCACCTGTAATCTGCAATCCGAAAGAGAGATAGAATGAGCAACAAGTCCACCCGAATCGGCATCGTCGGCTGCGGCAGCGTGATGCGCGGCCCCTACACCCGGCAAGTGCAGATCATGCGCAATAAGGGCATTCAATTCGAGGTCACCGCTGCCTGCGATGTGGTCGCCGCGAACGAGCAGATCGTGCGCGAGCGCTTCGGCGACATTCCGTTCAGCACCGACTATCGCGCGGTCGTCGAGTCCGAGGATGTCGACCTGGTGCTCGTGCTGACCTCAATGCCGGCGCATGGCCCGATAGCACGAGCTGCGCTCGAGGCCGGCAAGCATGTGCTGGTTGAGAAGCCCATGGCGGTGACGCTCGAAGAGGCGGCCGAGCTGGTCGAACTGGCCAAACGCGGCCCCGGCTACCTGCACCCCGCGCCACACATCATCCTCAGCCCGACCTACCAGACGATCTGGAAACGCATCCAGCGCGGCGATATCGGGCAGCCGCTCCAGGCCCGCGCGCGCTACGGCTGGAACGGGCCATCGTGGGGCCAGTGGTTCTACAAGCCCGGCGGCGGCTCGCTGTTCGATTTGGGGGTCTACAACGTCGTCGCGCTGACCGGGCTGCTAGGGCCGGCCAAGCGCGTGACGGCGATGACTGCCGTCACGCGGCCCGAGCGCCGGGTGGACGGCGAGATGATGCGAGTCGAGGCCGAGGATAACGCGCATGTGCTGATCGAGTTTCCAGGCGCGGTGCTGGGGGTTGTCACCACCGGCTTCACCATGCAGAAGTACCGCAGCCCGGCGATCGAGATCTACGGCAGCGAGGGCACGATCCAGATGCTGGGCGACGATTGGGACCCCGACGGCTACGAGCTCTGGCAGAACAAAGTCGGCGCCTGGCAGGTCTATGAGGAGACCGACCCGAACTGGCCCTGGACCGATGGGCTGCGCCACCTGGTCGAGAGCATCCAGGCCGGCACCAGGCCGATCATCACGCCCGAGCACGGCTACCACGCCCTGGAGATCATGATCAAGGCCCAGGAAGCCGGCCGCGATGGGCAGGCGCGCACGATCGAGAGCACCTTCACGCCGCCGACATTCTTCGACGAGCGCGAGCAGCTGGCCGAGCACCTGATTCACGATCGCGCGAATCAGTAGCGGAGCGGTGATATGCGTGTACTCATTACCGGCGCGAGCGGGTATGTGTCGAAATACGTGATCGAGGATCTCGCCCCCGATCATGTGCTGGTGCTGTTCTCGCGCCGGCACCCAGCCGAAGGGCCGCGCGCGACGCGAACCGCCGCGCCGTTCATCCGCGGCGACATGACTGTGCTCGACGATTGCCGGCGCGCAGTGGATGGCGTCGACGCGATCGCCCACATCGGCGCGAACAACTGGATCTCGCCTGATACCTTTCGCAACAATACGCTCGGCACCTACTGTCTGCTGGAGGCGGCGCGCGAGGCGGGGGTACGCCGGATCGCCTTCGCCTCCAGCAATTGTGTGCTCGGCCACTGTGCGCGCGTCAGCGGTCCGTTTGTGCCCGACTATCTGCCGATCGACGAGGCGCACCCCAGCGCAGTCGAGGACAATTACGGTCTCTCGAAGCTCCTGAATGAACAGACGCTCGATGCCTACGCCCGCGCCTACCGCATGGAGATCATCTCGCTGCGGCTGGCCTGGTGCTGGGGTCCGGCCGAGTATGCCTGGCGCGCCGAGCAGCCCTTTGACCCGCGCAGCCACGCCGGTGGCCTGTGGGCGTACATCGATATGCGTGACGTCGCGCAGGCGTTCCGCTTGGCCCTGCATGCCCCGCTGCCCGACTCGCCGGCTGGTCACGCCTACTACATCTCGGCCGCGGATACCATGGCCGATCAGCCTTCGGCCGACCTGATCGCGCGCTTCTATCCGCAGCTTCAGGCACACGCGGCTGCGCTCGAAGGGCACCAATCGCTGTTTAGCTGGCAGGCGGCGCACACGGCTTTCGGCTACACGCCGCGGTATAGCTGGCGCGAGTATGCCGAGTTCTAATGATCCATGCATTGATCGGGCATTTTTTTGGTGGGGTGTGGGGGCGGCTGGGTGCCCACACCCAGAAGGTGCCCGGCGTCGCCCGCACACCCCACCAAAAGGGAGGTCTGGAAGGGCCCGGGTACCCTCTGGGTGCCCCCTCCAGACCTCCCCAAATTCATCGTCGATCGTCGATCGTCAATCGTCGAAAATGAGGTGCAGACTTGACCAAGTTTCTGAAAGCGGGCCTGGTGGGCTGCGGCAGCCTGTCGCAGCGTGGGGTGCTGCCGCACCTGAGCCTGGCCGACGCGCGGGAGCGGATACGCCTGGTCGCCGTCGCCGATACGGTCGCGGAGCGCGCGCGCCAGAGCGCGCAGCGCTTCGAGGTGCCGGCCTATTTCACCAGCGTCGAAGCGATGTTGGCAGAGGCCGATCTCGATCTTGTGCTTGTGATCAGCCCGATCGGCGCACATTTCTCGCATGCCATGGCCGCGATCGAGGCCGGCAAGCATGTCTACATCCAGAAGGCCATGACTACGACTCTGGCCGAAGCAGATACGCTGCTGGCCGCGCGCGATCGCAAGGGCGTGAATCTAGCCGCCGCGCCAGGGTATGAGCTGTTCCCGACCACGCAGCGGATGCGCCAGATCGTTGCCAGCGAGCAGTTGGGCCGCGTGGCGATCGCCTACACCTATACCATGGGCTTCGGCCACGAGCACGAATCGATCCGTCGAGGGGCCGGGGTGTTGGAGGCGATCGATCCGAGCTGGTATTATCGCCCAGGCGCCGGGCCGCTGCCGGATGTGACGGTCTATGCATTGCAGCTGATCACCAGCGTGCTTGGGCCGGTTCGGCGCGTGACGGCGCTGGCCAACACGATCCGGCCGCAGCGAACCTGGAAGGATCGCGCGATTGCGGTCGAGACCGAGGACAACAACCTGGTGACAATGGAGTTCGCCTGCGGCACGCTGGCGGTTGCCGTTGGTTCCGATTGCCAGGGAAGCAGCCTAATTCCCTGGGGCGGC
>DATFXE010000633.1:0-3891 GCA_035258585.1 Roseiflexaceae bacterium
CCCGCCCCACCCCCCCACCTCTAAAGTGATACCTACCCTTGTGAGCCCTGGCGGGGGTTCGGGGCGGCTGCGCCGCCCCGAACCCCCACCAAAAGATAAGCAATCAATGTAGAGATCAGTAGAACGACAAGCTACCTAGAAACTGCCTGAACAGTGGCCCAGTCTCTTCGATCTGCTCCGGCGGGGCCAGCATAGTAACCACAACCGCACGCCCATCCTGCACAAAGATATAGTCCACGCCTTCGATCACCTGTGGCGGCGCGCCGATCAAGCCGCCGGCGTTGACGTAGCCGAATCGCTCCATCAGCGCGGGCCGGCCATTGAGTGTCTCCACGCTGCGCCGCATCACTCGATATGCCGTATGGTCGGAGCCACGCTCGGCCGCCAGCCGCTCGGCGACTGCCTGCGCATTCCCCGCGACTCGCACGATCGCGAACTCGGCACCAGAGCCCAGCCTATCGACTACCCGCAGCAACTCGCCCTCGCGCGTGGCGTCAGTGTAGTAGGCCGGATACGCGCCACGCAATCCATCGCGGTCGAATGCCGTTGTGCTATTCACGGCGGCGTTCCAGGCTACAGTACCCACCAGCAGCAGGGCGGCGAACAAGCCGATCGTGGCGCGATTGGCGCGTCGATCATCGATCAGCGCGGATGGCGCATCGATCGCGGAGAGTATGCGTTCATCAGCACCGGAATGTGCCAGGGTTGCCGCAATATCACGGCGGATCAGCCATGCCACCAGCGCGGTCACGACAACGGCCAGGCCGCCGGCGAGCAGCAGCCCGCCAAGTGACGGCAGCCAGGCGGCGGTGCCGAACGCCACTGTGCCTGGCTCGAGCTGGCCTCGAAGCAGTGTAAAACAGCCATTCAGCACTGCCGCAACCAGCAGGCCGGTCGGGAGCCACCAGAGCGGGCGATGCTCCAACTTCGCACGCCCCAGGAAGTAGCCCAGCACGCCGGCAAACGCCGCTTGCGCCAGCGCGATCTCAGTCACATACACTTCGCCCGCGCCAAGCGCCGCGCCGCCATTCGCCACAATGAAGCGCAAACTCAACGCCGTCGCATACCCCAGGCCCGCCGCGGTGGCGTACACTACGCCGTCTACTCGTTCGTCGAACTCGGGCGAGTCGTAGATGAACAGCCGCACTGCGGCGTAGACGGTAAACGCTTCGATCGCCCCGATCACGAAGATCGCGCCCAGGACGGTCGTTTGGACGTCGCGATACAGCCAATCCTGCACGCGAAAAAGCTCGTCGGTAAGTGGAATGCCGATCCCGCCGGCTAGCGCCAGCCCGGCGATGAAGACTCGCCCGACTTGCCCAATCGGCTCCGGCTCCAGCCGATCCTGTTGGTAGAAGAACAGCAGCCACAGCAGCGCCGGGCCAAGCGCAAGCGCCACCCCGACCAGCATCAGCGCCGGCCCGGTCAGATCCGGCCGCAGCGCCGCGTCCAGAGCGACCACCAGGACAACAAACGCCAGCAGGCCCACCACCGCCAGCGCCGACGAGCGCCAGACCCGGCCGCGCTGGTAGATCGCCCGCTCATAGTGCGCATCACAGAACCAGCGGCCGCCAAGCAGCCGCGTGCCGGGGCGTGTCTGATCGACGCAACAGATTGGTCCCGCCATCTGGCTGCCTCCGTTGGATTGTCGCATGTCTCGGCGCCGCGCTGATTATATACGAAGCAGCGCGACAGAAAGTAGCATACTCGCGGTGGCTGAGGTGAGGATCTGGGGGTGGCACAATCCGCCCCCAGATCCTCACCCTAACAAACCGTCAAGCAAGCAAAAACTCTAGCTTAGACAAGGTTTCGCCTGGCAGCGATCAGCTTTACAGTTGGGGAGGTGCGGAGGGGGCACCCAGAGGGTACCCGGGCCCCTCCGCACCTCCCCAATGGTGGGGGCTTGGGGCGGCTTCGCCGCCCCAAGCCCCCACCCAAAAGTGTAAAGTTCGCAAGAACCTTGTCTTAGAGAAAAACAAATGGCGCTTCTTCCGCCTGGAAGAAGCGCCGTGTCGACGATCTGCCTTTGCCACTCTAGCCTTCGATACTAATCTCAACTCCCGAGCGCGTGACCCACATCCGCTGGCGATCGCGCTGGCCGGCAGCGCCTTCATCACGCAGGCTGATGCGGAAGGCCCGCCGCTGCTGCGCCTCCAGGTCGAACGTCTCCAGGATGCCGGGCGAACCGGCGAAGATCGGCTGGCGCTGCTCGTTCAGCACGCGCACCACGATCTTCAGATGCAGCGGCCGGCCAGAACGATTGCGAATCTGGCCCTGCACATATGGCAGCCCCAGTGCATTCTGCCCGACCAGCTGAAGCGGGCCGACCTCGACTTTGCCCCGCAACGACCAGGGCAGGCGTACTTTGTTTGGCTGGATCACCTCGGAAAGCGCCATGACCCTCTCCTTCGCGGATGACTGTGGAACCGAGCGGAATTCGCAGTTGAGAACGGATGCGCTGACCTGGTGGCTGCAAATGATGCGTGGCAGATGAGTGCAGCGCTGGTGTGATGCACGCCATGCGAATCCGCTCCTGCGATAGTATGTATGATATAGCAGCCGGCCGGGCGCCACAAGTAAACCATGGTACTATCTGATTATGGCTTAAATGGCGTGATGCAGGTATGAGCGCTGGCGCCACACAGCAGCTGAATATGCTATACTAGGCCGTAACGGATTATTTCCGTCGACGGATATTTTGCTGTACAATCATCCCGCTGGGGAAGGCTGGGGCGGCGTTCGGCCCTACGCCCCGCCATTGGGACAGTTGACCATTTCCGCGCCCAAGAGGAGATTCAGATCATGGTTGCTGTTCGCGTCCCAACGATTGTGGAAAGAACGCCGCGTGGCGAGCGGGCGTGGGATCTCTTCTCGCGACTGCTCCAGGAGCGGGTGATCATGCTCGGCACGCCGATCGATGAGGAAGTCGCCGCGTCGATCGTGGCGCAGCTGCTGTTCCTGCAGCACAGCGATCCCGAGCGCGACATCTGGTTCTATATCAATAGTCCGGGCGGCAGCGTTCGTGATGGCCTGGCGATCTACGACACCATGCAGCTAATCGCGCCGGATGTCAACACCGTCTGCATTGGGATGGCCGGCAGCATGGCCACCATCCTGCTGGCCGGCGGCGCCAAGGGCAAACGCTTCGCCCTACCGCACTCGACGATTCACTTTCACCCGGCCGGCGGCGGTATGGAGGGCTACGCCCCCGACGTCGAGCGCATGGTCAACGAGCTGTTGCGGCTCCAGCACCTAGGCAGCGAACTACTGGGCAAGGCCACCGGACGTAGTGCTGAGCAGATCGAGGAAGATTTCAGCCGCGATCGCTTTATGACGCCTGTGGAAGCCAAAGAGTACGGCTTCATCGACGAGATCCTCGATCAATCTGCACGGGTGGAGGCGTCATAGATACTCCCAGCTTACTGTCCAGCCATTCCCCGATCGTCATCAGCACCTGCGGCGTCAGGATCAGCGTGAGGTGGCTCACGCCGGGCACCAGGTGAAAAGCCGCGCCACCTGGCAGCCCAGCCCATACCTGTGCGGCCTGGGTTGGCTTGACAATCGCGTCGCTGCCGCCATAGATCACCAGCAGCGGCGTATCGATCCGTGCCAGGCTGCCATGTAGATCGAGCGCCTCGATCAGATCCCAGGTGCTGATCGCCGCGCGGATCGGCGGGTATTCCCAGGCCTTGATCAGCGCGTGGACCGTGCAGTCGTTAAAGATGTCGAGCAGGTACGGACGCACCAGGGCGATCGCTTCGCGGTAGACATCGGCCTGGGTATAGTGCAGGAGCGGCGGCGCCTCTAGCACCGCCAGCGCATCCACCACCAGGCCATCGGCCACAGCGCGCGCGGCGATGCAGCCGCCCAGGCTGACGCCCAGCAGCCCCA
>DATFXE010000634.1:0-11551 GCA_035258585.1 Roseiflexaceae bacterium
GCAGCGCACTGTCGCCGTAGGCGACACCCTGGCCCATACCCATGCGGCGCAGGTAGTAATCCCATTTGGCCCAACGGAGCAGATAGTTGAGCAGCGTGAAGCCCAGAACCGCCGGCAGCATGGCCCAGTCGAACGTGCTGAAACTCTGGCCGACCTGCCCAATATCGCTTAGTAGCCCGAGTATGACCACCACCGCCAGGCCAAGCAGGACCGAAATCAGGATTTTATTGCGTAGTTGTGCGAGCACGTTTTGTCAGTTCACCCAGAGGGTACCCGGTTGTCAGTCGTCAGTTGTCACGACGAGCACAACTGACGACTGACAACTGGCGACTCTCCACTATCGTTGATGTTGCACCAATTCCACCAGCACGCCCTGCATGCTTTTCGGATGAACAAACGCGACCAGATTGTTATGTAGACCTATATGGGGCGTCTCGTCGATCAGCTGGGCGCCGCGAGCCTTTAGCTCGGCCAGCGCGGCTGCGATATCGTCCACCCGGTAGGCAATGTGATGCATGCCGGGGCCGCGCTCGTGCAGGTACTTGGCGAAGGCGGCCGCGTCCGAGGTTGGCGCGAGCAGCTCCAGCAGCACGTCGCCGACGCGTGTGGCAGCCACATCCATATGCCGGTCGGGCATGGCGATCCGCTCCCAGTCGGTCACGCCGAACAGCGCGCCATACAGAGCGATCGACTCGTCGATATCGCGCACCACGAAGCCAATATGATCGACGGCTTGCAGCATACCCGACACTCCTGAACAAACCAACGACGCATCGCCCGAATGCGCCGCGCGCAGTGTACCATTCGCACCTATATGCGTCAATTGACAGGACTTACGCGGTGGAGGGGTTTGGGGAAGCTCTGCCTCCCCAAGGTCTTCTTTTTTCTCGCCCACTGCGGCGGCCGGGTACCCTCTGGGTGTCGCCGCAGTGGGCGAGAAGACAAGATTCTTGGAGGGGCACCCAGAGGGTAGGCGGGCCCTCCAAACCTCCCGCTCTGAGGCGACCGCGTAACTCCGGTCAATTGAAAGGTTTCGCACGACCGCGATCAGCTTTACAGTTAGCGAGATGCGGAGAGGCCCGGGTACGCCCTGAGCGCCCCACACCTTCACCCCAAGCTATAACGTTGGCAAGAACCATAGTCTTGCGCCAACATGTTATGAACACCAGAATTACGATCATCGGTCGTAATATATTCTTTGCGGAATCGTATCTCGCTCGGCGATCCGGCGTTTTCTTTTCACCCAAATATATTTTTCAGGAAAGCGAGCAGCTATGGCCATCTCGACCGATGTACACCAGCTACTGCGGGCGTACGATGGGCTGACCAACTTCGCGGGCGGCCCGGATCTACCGTGGGTGCTCGAAACCTATGCGCAGCTGGACGATAGCACGGTACTGAACATGATCCAGGCTTTTTGCTACGCTTGGGCGGCCGGCCAGCGCGCCGCTGGCTGCTACAAGGGCAGTGTCGAATGCCTGGCGCAGGCGATCTTTGCGGCCCTGCCGACCTGGGATGACGCACTGCCACGCGAAGCCAAGGCAACCTGGCTACGCCACCTTGGCATTGTTGCGATCTTGCCCGAGCCGGAACCGCGCCAGGCCGCATGCACCTGTAGCCCCAGCGCCAGCTGGAGTGACCTGGACCGGACCGACCACAGCGCGATCGAGGACATGGCGAACTACTTCCAGATCGGCATCGCCGAAACCACGCTACTCTACCACCTGGGCCGGGCGCTCACGCGGGCGACGCCAATGCAACGCGTCTATATTGAATGCCACTAACTGCCACGACTTACGCAGTCAGCGTTTGCAGGGAGGTTTGGAGGGACACCCAGAGGGTACCCGGTCCCTCCAACATCGCCTCTTTTTGGCTGGTCTCGGGGGCGGTGCAACCGCCCCCGAACCCCCAGCGCGTAAGCCCTGTAACTGCCTCGAGCCTGACAAGCTAACACATCACCGTGTCAGCTTGTCAGCTTGTCGCATGCCCGCCTCCTGCTTTCCACCATCTCCTTCGGCACAAGACTGTTAAACCTTTTTTTGACCATGACGCTTCCGCGCTATCGCTGGAGATAGGCGCGGGCGAAACATGCTAGCTGAACAATCGCTCATTCGGAAGGGTCAGAATTGTGGTACAATCCTGGCGTTATGATCCGCGCTGGAGCGTGCGAGGAGGAATACTATGCGTGACGATATTACGAACATCGTGATCGAGGATTACCTGCTCGACCTGATGCCGCCGCGCTCCGAAATTTTTCGCGAGCTGGAGAAACGCGCGCACGATCACGGCCTGCCGCTGATCGGCCCGGTGCAGGGCCAGTTCCTGTATCTGCTGGCCAAAAGCATGGATGCGCGCGAGGCGCTGGAGATCGGCACCGTCACCGGCTATGCGGCGATGTGGCTGATGCGTGCGGTCGCACCGGCCGGCGGCCGGCTGACTGCGATCGAGCGCGACTCGGAGCGCTTCAAGCTAGCCAAGGACTATATCACGCGCGCCGGCTTCGGCGAGCAACTGGTCATTCACCAGGGCGAGTGGTTCAGCGTATTGGAGAGCATAGATGGTCCCTTCGACCTGATCTTTCTCGACATTCTACGCAACCTCTCCGACGAGCACGATGCCGTCAAAGTGCTCGAGCTGTGCGTGTCGCGGCTGCGGCCGGGCGGCGTGCTGATCGGCGACAATGTGCTCTGTAGCGGCCTAGTGGTGGAAGAGGATGCCGAGCCGACCGTGCGCGGCATCCAGGAGTTCAACCGCGCAATCATGCAGCACCCGCAGCTCGAGTCGGCGATCATCCCGCTGCGCGATGGCGTGGCGATTTGCCGAAAGAAGGACTGAGGACTGAGGACTGAGGACTGAGGAGTCTAAGGCTCTAACTCGGCCCTCGTTGCTCAGTCCTCAGTCCTGAACATTATGCCCGCACTCACTGATGCCCAGCAGCGTATCGCCGAACTAAGCGCGCTCAACGAGCTTGCGCAGACGCTCAACCGCGCCCTCGATCTGCGTGAGGCGCTCGACGCAGCGCTGCCACATGTCGTCGAGATTATGGGCCTGCGCACCGGCTGGATCTTTCTACGCGACGAGGCCGGCTCATTTCGGCTGGCGGCGCGCCACGATCTGCCGCCGGCTATTTCCTACCCCGGCCCGGCCTGGTCGGGCGATTGCAACTGCCAGGATCTATGCCTGGCCGGCAAGCTCAACAAGGCCGTCAATATGGTGCGCTGCAGCCGGCTCAAGCACGCCGTGGGCGACAAGCGCTCGCTGGCCCAGCATGCCTCGGTGCCGATCCGCAGCGAGGCCGAGATCCTAGGCATCCTCAATGTGGCTACGTCGGAATATGGCCGCTTCACACCACCTCAGCTACAGCTGCTCTCGACGATCGGCTATATGCTGGGCACGGCGATCACCCGCACGCAGCTGCACGAGCAGGTCAAGGTCCGGCGTGTACAGGAGCAGGCTGCGCTGCTGAAGCTTTCGCACGAGCTGCTGGGCGCCGAATCGCTGGAACCGGCTCTGCAGCGGCTGGTGCGGGTGGGCGCGCGGCTGCTGGAGGCCGACGCCTGCGCGTTTGTGGAAGCCGACGAGCAGCAGGGCCACGCCGTGCTGGTGGCCACACACGGCTGGCATTTTCTGCCCCAGCAGGGCCTGCCGCTCGTGCTCGACGCGGTCAACCCGCACCTGTGGTACCTTCCCGAGAGCAGCGCCAACCTGGCCGCAGACGCACTGGACGACCTGCCGCCACTGCTGGCCGCGCAGCACTTCCAGGGCCATTTGGCGCTGACGATCGAGATCGGCGGCGCGCCGGTCGGCACGCTGATGATCAACACGCACACGCCACGGCGCTTCCTGATGGACGAGGCTCAACTGCTGGGGCTGCTCGGCAGCCAGCTGGCCCAGACGCTCGAGCGCGAGCGGCTGCACCAGGAGGCGCTGGCCCGCCAGCGGCTGGAGCAGGAGCTGAACCTGGCGCGCGATATCCAGGCCAGCTTCCTACCATCAGGCTGCCCCTACGCGCCGGGCTACACGATCGAGGCGTACTACCGCGCCGCGCGCCAGGTCGGCGGCGACTTCTATGATTTCATCGAGCTGGCGCCTGAGCCGCAGGTCAACCCGCTCAACATGGCCGGCGAGCCGCTGGCGCGCGGTCAAGCGCAGCCTAAGGGCGGGCCGGCGCTGACGCGCCGGGATATGGAGCTGGAATTCTGGCGCACCGACAAGATCGCCCCGCGCCCCCCTAAACCGGCCGTCGCGATGCAGAAGAACCCGGGCCGGCTGGGCGTGGTGATCGCCGATGTCACCGATAAGGGCGTGCCGGCGGCGCTGTTCATGGTGCTCTCGCGCACGCATATCCGCGCAACCGCCAGCGATGGCCGATCACCGGCGGTGGTGCTGGAGCAGGCCAACCGGCTGATCCTCTCGGAGGCAAAATCCGGTCTGTTTGTGACTTGCTTCTACGGCATCCTCGACCTGGACAGCGGCGAACTCACCTATGCCAGCGGCGGCCATAACTACCCGCTGGTGTATCGCACCGCCACTGACAAGGTCGAGCAGCTGAGCGCTCAGGGGATCGTGCTGGGAATTATCCCCGATCCACGCTTCGAGCAGCGCTCGGTCCAGCTCGACCCCGGCGACGTGGTTTGCTTCTACACCGACGGCGTGACTGAGGCGATGAACCCGCGCCGCCAGCTGTTCGACGAGGAGCGGCTATGCGAGGTGCTGCGCCGCAGCCACCAACTCGACCCGCTTGAGATCATCGGCCGGATCATCGACGCGGTGACGAATTTTTCCGCCAGCGCTCCCCAGACCGACGATATCACCCTGGTCGTGCTCAAGCGGGATGCCGTTTGAACGTTTAAACGTTTAAACGTTGGACCGTCTATGAAACTCCGACCGTTCGCCTACGCCATCCCGCTGCTGTTCCTCACGCTGTTCTTCCTCTACCCGCTCACTACGATCCTGCGCCTGGGCTTCGCTGGCGACCCGGCGCTCGGGTCGGGCGGTGCGGGCGTGCGCGCGCTGCTCGCCGATACATACTATCTGGAAGTGCTGTGGTTCAGCACCTGGCAGGCGCTGCTCTCGACGGCGCTGACGTTAGCGATCGGGCTGCCGGCGGCGTATGTGTTCGCGCGCTACGATTTCGCCGGAAAAACCGTGCTGCGGGCGATCGCGACCGTGCCATTTGTGATGCCGACGGTGGTGGTGGCGGCGGCATTCAAGGCGCTGCTCGGCCCGCGCGATCTGCTGAACACTGCGCTCCAGTCGCTGCTCGGCCTAACAGAGCCGCCGATTCGGCTCGACCAGACGCTCACGCTCATTCTGCTGGCGCATATCTTCTACAACTATAGCCTCGTGTTGCGGATCGTCGGCGGCTTCTGGAGCACGCTGGATACGCGCCTGGAGCAGGCTGCCGCCGTGCTGGGCGCGGGGCGCCTGCGCGCCTTTCGCGAGATCACCCTGCCGCTGCTGCTGCCGGCGATCGGCGCGGCCGCGCTGCTGATCTTTATCTTCACCTTCTCCAGCTTCGGCGTGATCCGCATTCTGGGCGGCCCGCACTTCGCGACGGTCGAGGTCGAGATCTACCGCCAAACGGCCGAGTTGCTCCGGCTGGACGTGGCAGCGGCGCTGTCGCTGATCCAGATGGCCATCACCCTGCTGATGACACTGATCTACACGCAGCTGCAAGCCCGCGCCAGCGTGCCGCTCGACCTGCGGTCGCGGTCAGCCAACGCTCGCCGGCCGCGCGGCTGGCGCGAGCGTGCGCTCGTCGGGGCGAACCTGGCCACGCTACTATTGCTGCTGGGGGCGCCGCTGCTGGCGTTGGCGCTGCGCTCGATCACGTCGTTCGCATCAGGCCGCGCCCGGCTGACGCCGGAATACTACCGGCTGCTGGGCACCAACCCGACCGGCTCGTTCTTCTACGTGCCGCCGCTGCGTGCCGTCGCCAACACGCTTGGCTTCGCGCTGGCCGCCACCTTGCTGGCGCTGCTCGTCGGCGTGCCGGGGGCGTACCTGCTGGCGCATAGAACCGAGAACCAAGAACCAAGAACCGGACGACGAAATCATCGGTTCTCGATTCTCGGTTCTCGGTTCTCGGGCCTGCTTGATCCCCTATTCATGCTCCCGCTCGGCACCAGCGCGGCGACATTGGGGCTGGGTTATATCGTGGCGTTTGGCCGGCCGCCGCTGAACCTGCTGACCTCGCCGCTGCTGATCCCGATCGCGCACGCGCTGCTGGCATTTCCTTTCGTGGTGCGCAGCTTGCTGCCAGCACTGCGCGGGCTAGATCCGAGGCTGCGCGAGGCTGCGCGGTCGCTTGGCGCGGAGCCGGCGCGCGTGCTGCGTGAGATCGACCTGCCGCTGCTGTTCCCAGCGCTGCTGGTCGGCGCAGTGTTCGCCTTCACCGTCTCGATCGGCGAGTTTGGCGCGGCACTGCTGCTGTACCGGCCCGAGTACCCGACCGTGCCGGTGGTGATCGACCGCTTCCTGGGCCTACCCGGCCAGCAGAACTATGGCCAGGCGCTCGCGCTCAGCACCATTCTTATGGTCATCACCGGACTGAGCTTCGTGCTGCTCGAGCAGGTGCGGTTCCGCGATGTCGGGGAGTTTTAGCAAAGCTTTCAAATACTGCCATGACGGGCCACGCAGGTGGCCTTCGCACCTGTCTCTTTGCGTTGACGCTCGCAGCCCTGCGTGCTATTCTGTCGGCGCAAAGCAGATAATTGAAAAGAAGTAGGACTTAGGCAGTTGGCGTCTTAGCGGGGGTCACCCAGAGGGTAGATGGGGCCTGTGGCCCCCGTGAACCTTCTTTTGCGCCCACCCGTGGCGGCAAAAGGAGTTCTTTGGAGGGCAAAGCCCTCCAAACCTCCCAACCGCGTAATTCCTACGCAAATGTTCATCATTCGAAGGCTGAAGGATAATCCAATGGCAAAACAGACCGCGGCCCCACCAGAGACCATTCTGCACCAGAACCTGCCGCTAATAGAGGTGGCCGAACCATGGCTGCTCGACACAATTCTGGCCGATGCCGGCGCGGCCCGCTGCGTCGTGACGCGCCTGTCCGACCGTGTGGCGGTGGTCGCGCCAGGGCAGCTCGACACGCTGCTGGCGCGGCTGCGCAAGCTTGGGCATACGCCCAAGCTGCTGGAGGGATAGCGACGTGAGCGAGTTCGAGCTGCATTTCGACGAGTATCTATCCTACGCAAATAGCGACGAGCTGAAGTCGATGGCCAGGATGTGGGGCGGGCGCGGCAACGAACGCAAATACGACGCCATCGACCTTATTCGCAGCGGGCTGAACGACCCAAAGCGCGTGCGCGCGGCGATAGAGCGGCTGACGCCGTTTGAGCGCACGGCGCTGGAACTGCTTGGGTGGCTCGGCGGCGTCGCGCCGGCCGCTGCGCTTGCCGTCGGCCTGCGGGCGAGCGGCATCGAGCTGCCCAAAGCGCGCACCTGGTCTACACATGCGATCTCCGAGCTGATCCAGCCGCTGATCAGGCGTGGGTTGCTGCTGACCGGCGATGCACGTAATCCGGCCTCATTCTACGAAACCTACGGGCCTGGGCCGATGGTGTTCGCCGATGAGCGGCTGCTGGCCCAGGCCGGGCCGCTAACTCCCCAGCCGCTGGCGATCGCGCCGGCGCCTGAGCCAACGGCCTCGCTCTATCGCCGCCCGCCGACGGTGGTGATGGAGATCATCGGCGTGCTGCAGGCGATCGAGAAGATCGGCGGCCTACAGCTCACCAAGGCCGGCGCGGTGCGAGCCGGCGATACGCGCAAGCTCGCCAAGGCGCTGGGCTGGAAGCCCGAGGGGATCGAGGTCGATGGGCTGCGCTTCCCCAACCCGGCCGGCGTGCTGCCGATCGCGCTCTACCAGGCCGGGCTGTTGGAGCAGGATGTCGATCGCCTGGTGCTAACAGGCTCGGCCGAGCAGTTTGCGCGCCGTTCGTACGTCGAGCAGATCAGCGGGGTGTTCCAGGGCTTCATCCGCGCCGAGGGCTGGCGCGAGTGGAGCGCCAACACCTGGTACGACGACAACGACACCCGCTACGGCCAGGCCCGGCTGGCGCTGGCCGTTATGCTCGCTGCGCTGCCGGTCGACTCGCGCGCATTTCTGGCGCTCGACGATCTCGATCAGGCCCTGTTCGATCGCATCGGCGAGCATTTCTCGCTGTCCTTTCTGGCCCACCCGCCTTACCCATACCAGAAGAACGCCGAGCAGATCAAGCGCGAGCAGGAGGCCTGGCGCGTGAAGCTTCGCCAGGACTGGCTGGGACGCGAGCGGCAATGGCTCCAGGCCTCCCTCACCAGCTGGCTGTATTATTTAGGGATCGTCGAGTTGGGCCTCGTCGACGAGCAAGTCTCCAGCTTCAGGCTGACTGATCTGGGACGCGCGCTGCTACACCCCGAGCTTGGGACGGCGCTGGAGGCGCCGGGTACGGGCGGGGCCGGCGCTTGGCTGGTTCAGCCGGACTTCGAGGTGGTGGTCTATTTGGACCGCGCCGCCGCCGAGCAGATCGCATTCATGGAGCGTCATGCCGAGCGCGTGCAGGCTCAACAGCACATCGCGCGCTACCGGCTGACGCGCGAGGCGATCTACCAGGGGCTGGAGAGCGGCACCACGCCCGACGAGCTGCTGGAGCGGCTGCGCGGCGGGGCCGCCGCCGACCTGCCGCAGAACGTGCTGGCTACCATCCGCGAGTGGGCCATGCAGCGCGAGCGGATCGCACTGCGGCGGGCAGCCAGCCTGCTGGAGTTCGCCGACGCAGCCGCGCGCCAGGTTGCGCTCGATTCTGGGCTGGCCGGCACACCTGTCGCCGAGCGATTCATACTGCTCGGCCCGCACGTGAAATACCCGGCCACCGCGCGGGTGGACTACACGCGACCACCGCTCGCCAGCCTGGTGGCGCTTGAAGATGGCCGGCTCAAGCCCGTGACCCAGGCCGTCGACCTGCTGCTCCGGCCTCAGCTCGATCGCTGGGCCGAGCGAGGCGAGGATGGCGAATGGCGGCTCAGCGCCGCCAGCGTGGCAGCGGCAGTCAAGGCCAAATTACCGATCGACGAGCTGTTCGAGCTGCTGCGCGCGCGGCTGACTCGCCCGCTGCCGCCGCTGCTGGGGGTGGCTCTGCGCGCCTGGGCCGGCGACCGCCCGCGAGCCGAACTGGCCCAGATCACCGTCCTGCGCTGCACACGGCCGGTGGTCTTCACCGCGATCGCCAGCAGCCCCGCGTTTGCGCCCTACCTGCGCGGCACACTTGCGCCCGACCTGCTGCTGGTCGACGAGCGCTATGTCGAGCCGCTGAAGGAGCAGCTTGCCTGGGCCGGATTGGAGATCGCCGAGGTTTTGGAGTTAAAACAGTCCTGACGGGTTCAAAGCTGACCTAACCACCAAGACACCAAGACACCAAGGTTCAAATTTATTGATATCTTGTAGGACTTACGCAGTTGGCGTTTTAGCGGGGGCGCGGGGGCCGCTGGCCCCCAGAACCTTCTTTTTCTACCCAGCTGTGGCGGCTTTGCCGCCACAGCTGGGTAGAAAAGAAAGGGGTTCTTTGGAGGGCAAAGCCCTCCAAACCTCCCAACCGCGTAACTCCTATCTTGGTGTCTTGGTGTCTTAGTGGTTGGGGTGACGCGCTTGTGTAAGCGGTAAGCTAGTTGCGCGCCTCGATCGGCGTGTAGTCGCGCGGGCCATGGCCGATGTATACCTGGCGCGGGCGGGCGATCTTCTGCTCCGGGTCGCTCAGCAGCTCGGCCCATTGGGCCAGCCAACCGACCGTGCGCGGGATGGCGAACAGCACCGGGAACATCGGCGTGGGCAGCTTCATGGCCTGGTAGATGATGCCCGAGTAGAAATCGACGTTCGGGTAGAGCTTGCGCGAGATGAAATACTCATCCTCCAGCGCTATCCGCTCCAGCTCGACGGCGATGTCGATCAGCGGGTTGCGGCCGGTCACCTCGAAGACCTCGTAAGCCAGCTGTTTGACGATCTTGCCGCGCGGGTCGAAATTTTTATATACTCGGTGCCCAAAGCCCATCAGCTTGCCCTCGCCGCGCTTGACGCCCGCAATAAACGCCGGGATGTTCTCGGTGCTGCCGATCTTGGCCAGCATGCGCACCACCGCCTCGTTCGCCCCGCCGTGCAGCGGCCCGTACAGCGCCGCGGCAGCGCCCGCCAGCGCTACGTAGGGGTCGGCGTGAGCCGAGCCGA
This sequence comes from Roseiflexaceae bacterium, assembly GCA_035258585.1. Classification (GTDB taxonomy): domain Bacteria; phylum Chloroflexota; class Chloroflexia; order Chloroflexales; family Roseiflexaceae; genus DATFXE01. Next base: position 10,202 of record DATFXE010000634.1, read on the forward strand.
TCGCACGCATGGTGTTGGTGCTGCAATTCTGCTCGTGGTCGGCGTGTAGGATGAACAGCACGTCTAGCGCGCGCTCCAGCACCGGGTCGGGCTTATACTTCGGCTCGGTCATCTTGAACATCATGTTCAGGAAGTTGCCGGCATAGCTGAGGTCATTATCAGGGTAGACATACGGGAAACCCTTGATATGACGGTACGAGTAGGCCGCGATCGTCGGCACCTTGGCGATCAGCCGCTTGACCTGGTGCAGCCGCACATCTGCGTCGAAGATCTGGCTCGACTCGGGGTAGAAGTTCGAGAGCGCCGCGACCGCGCTGATGAACATGCCCATCGGGTGCGCATCGTGGTAAAACGCGTCGATCAGCTGCTTGATATGCTCGTGGACCATGGTGTGGGTGATGATCGCTTGCTGCCAGGCCTTTAGCTGCGCCGTGGTGGGCAGCTCGCCGAACAGCACCAGGTAGGCCGTCTCGAGGAAGGTGCTGCGCTCGGCCAGCTGCTCGATTGGGTAACCGCGGTAGAGCAGCTTGCCATTGTCGCCGTCGAGGTAGGTGATCGCGCTCTTGGTCGAAGCGGTGTTGGTGAAGGCCGGATCATAGCTCATCAGGCCGTAGTCGCTTGGATCGAGCTTGAGTTGGCGTAGATCGCTGGCCCTGATCGTGCCATCCTTGATCGGTATCTCATACGATTTACCGGTCCGGTTATCGGTGATAGAGAGTGTATCCGTCGACATCGGCGGTCCTTTCTGCTAATACTCAAGCCCGCACCATGCTGGCAGAGTCGGCGCAAAGCATCTATGCTGCCGGTTCATTATACGACCTTTTGTGAAGCATGCCCACACAGCACCCGCCGTGCGCAGCTATCAGGTCGGCGCTCGTGCTATAATCCGCCGATACGAACGAGCAGCATGTATGTCAATACAATGCCTACCTGCAAGGAGTCCCAATGGCAGCGCTTCCCCCAAGCCCGCGGCGTGTGCTGGCCGTGATGGCGCACCCCGACGATATCGAGTTCATGGCCGGCGGCACCGTATCGCGCTGGGCGCGCGATGGCGCCGAGCTGCACTACTGCCTGCTCACCGACGGCAATAGCGGCAGCCGCGACCCCAGCCTGACGCCGGCGGAGCTGGCCGAGCTGCGCCGCGCCGAGCAGCGGGCGGCCGGCGCCCTGTTCGACGTAGCCAGCTACACCTTTCTCGGCCACCCGGACGGCCGGCTGGTCGCCAGTGTCGAGCTGCGGCTGGAGATCGCCCGGGTGATCCGGCGCGTGCGGCCCGACACGGTGCTGACCTGCGACCCGCGCTTCTTCTACAGCCCGTGGTACATCAACCACCCCGACCATCGCGCCGCC
>DATFXE010000635.1:0-4742 GCA_035258585.1 Roseiflexaceae bacterium
AACCGCCGAGGAGATCCGCGAGTTCTGTAAGCTGCACCTGGCGCCCTACAAAGTCCCGCGCGAGATCGAATTCCGCAGCGAGCTGCCGAAGACGATTGTCGGCAAGGTGCTGCGGCGCGTGCTGGTCGAGGAGGAAAAGCAGAAGAACGCCGCCAAGCAGGCTGCCGCGGCCGAGGCGCCGGCGCAGGCTTAATATTACAACGAGAGTTGGGAGGTCTGGAGGGCTTCGCCCTCCAGATTCCATCCTCAGTGGGGGTGCGAGGGGCGGCAAAGCCGCCCCTCGCACCCCCACCGAATAGGTTTTGCGGGGGCCAGAGGCCCCCGAACCCGCGTCCGATTACCCGCCAAAGCGATGTGAATCTTCGATCGCCTGCGCCAAACTCTTGACTCAGCCGCTCCATGGGATACAATGTGCTAGAAATAACGACCGTTCTGTTGAAGAAAAGTGCTGGCATGCGCCAGGCCGGCTGGCGCACCAAGAGCGATTCGCCGGCTGGCCGGCGCGCGAACGAGCCAGAAATGTATGCCGATCTCATACAGTGAGTATATCAACCTGACCTGCCCGTCCTGCGGCGCGCGTTTCGAGACCGACGCCTGGACGCTGGTCGACGCAGCCGAACGATCCGACCTGGCCCAGGCCCTGCGCGAGGGCAGCTTGAACCTAGTGACTTGCCCGAAGTGCGGCGCCCAGGTCACGGCCGGCGCCGCGCTGCTGTTCCACGACCCGGCCGGGCGGCGCGTGTATTTCGCCGTACCACCGAATGTAGAGCAGCACGTCTGGCGCGAGCGCGCCCAGGAGCTCCTCTATCAGCTGGTCGGCAGCCTGCCCGAGGATGAGCGCCGGCCTTACCTTGGCGATGTCCAGGTAGAGCAGGAGCTGGATGGCGTGCGCCGCGCGCTGCTGCGCCACGATCGACGCCGGGGCCTGGGAAGACAAGGAGATAAGGAGACGAGGCGACAAGGAGATCAGGAGATAAAGGGCGAAAAAGAAACGACTATCAATCAGAAGGTCTCTTCTTCTCCCCCTCTGCTTGTCTCCTCCTCGGCACACGAGCCGCTGATCGAGGCGGTGCGCGCGCTGCTGGCCGCCGACACCGACGCCGAGTTCAACACAATTGTGGCGGCCAACCCGTCGCTGTTGGACGAAAGCGCCGACACGATCGTGCGCGAGCTGGCCGACCTAGCCTACGCCGACGGTGAGCGCGATGTCTCCACAGCGCTGCGCGAGCTGCGCATCGTCCTGGCCCGCCTACGCATAGGCGGTAGGACGGAACCGGCTATCGATCCTGCGATGCGGCTCGGGGCAGGCGCCCGACAATCGCCAGCCGCTTCTGAGCATCAGAACCCAGAACTTAGCACTCAGAACTCAGAACTATCCGACGTGGCCTATCAGGCGCTTGTGCATGCCGTCTCGCCAGATGAGCTGCGAGCCGCCACACGCGATTACCCTACGCTGCTGGAAACCTGGGCCGACGCCGAGCTTGCCACGCGGATCGAGGCGGCGCTGGACGAGGGCAACGAGCGCCTGGCGCGCACGATCGAGACCCAGCGCGAGGGGCTGGCCGACCTGCGCGCCCAGCTGGGCGCGCACGAGGCGCTGCTGCGCGCCGTGCAAGCGCTTCTGGCGGCCGAAGGCGAGGACGCGGTCGCCGGCGTCCTCGCGGCCTACCCGATCCTGCTAACCGATACCGCACAAGAGGCGCTATCCAGCACGGTCGCCTCCTCGCTTGAGCACGACGACAAGCAACTGGCCGAGAAGGCAGCCAGCCGCCAGGCGCTGCTGCGCACGGTGCGCGCGGGGCTGGAAGAACGTTAGGAGCATCAACATGATAGATTTCTTCGAGTTCCAGTTGCGGCCGCGGGTCTTGTATAAAGCCGGCCTGGTCGACGATATCGGCCCCGAGATCGCCAATCTCGGCGTGCGGCGTGCGCTGCTCGTGGCCGACAAAGGGGTGGCGCACGCCGGCCTGCTCGATCGCGTGCGCGCTGGGTTGGAGCATAGCATCAGTGTGGCCGGCGTCTTCGCCGAGGTGCCGCCAAACTCATCGGTGGCGGCGGTCGAGCAGGGCGCGGCGTATGCCCGCGAGTGCGCCGCCGACCTGATTGTCGCGGTCGGCGGCGGCTCGCCGATCGATACCGCGAAGGCTATCCGCATCCTGGTAAACGAGGGCGGCCGCCTGTACGACTATGAGGGCTATAACCTGCTGACCCGTCCGCTCATACCGATGATCGCGATTCCGACCACTGCCGGTACCGGCAGCGAAGTGACGGCCTGGGCAGTCATCCGCGATGAGACCGCGCGAATGAAGCTGTCCTTCTCCAGTATCTATCTGGCGCCCGATCTAGCTATTCTGGACCCTGAAATGACCCGCTCGCTCCCGCCAGAGCTGACCGCCGCCACCGGTATGGACGCGCTGGTCCACGCGATCGAGTCGTTCGTCGGCTCCAACGCCAACCCGATCAGCGATAGCCTGGCGCTCCAGGCGATCGATATGATCTCCAACAACCTGCGCGATGCGACCTACGACGGCAACGACATAGAGCCGCGCGGCCAGATGCTGATCGCATCCTGCATCGCCGGCATGGCCTTCTCCAGCGGCGGGGGGAGCCTGGGCATCGTGCATGCGCTGGCCCATGCGTTGGGTGGCGCGTTCGAGGTGCATCACGGCACCGCCAACTCCATCCTGCTTCCCTATGGGATGCAGTTCAACAGCGTTGCGGTGCCGAATCGCTTCGCCCGGATCGCGCGCGCTATGGGCGTCAACTCCGGCGGCCGGCCGGAGGAGGACGTGATCGCCGACGGTATCGATGCCGTACGTTTGCTGGCGGTCGACTGTGGCCTGCCCACGCGGCTGGGCGATATCGGCGTGCCGGAGGATGCGCTGCCCGCAGTCGCCGAGACGGCTCTTGGCGACGCAGCCATCCTCACCAACCCGCGCCCGGTGTCGTACGACGACATACTGGAATTGGCGCGGGCCGCGTGGTAACCTCTCCGGGTGATGAGTGACGGGTGACGAAATTCACCTCGTCACTCGTCACCCGTCACTCGTCACATCGCAGCGTATCTTTTCCCCCCTCCCCGAGCGTTCATGCTTCAGAGCGATCTCACAAGGGAGATGTGCAGGTGCGAGGGAACACGACATTCGTCGGTGTGGATCGCCGCGCCCGACTACTGGGCAAAGCACTGACGATAGGCGCGCTCGTGCTGCTTCTGAGCGTGCTGTATCTGCTTCTGATCGGGCTGCTAACGCCGCATTTCGACGCCGCCACCGCACCCGTAGGCTATATGCTCGCAACCGTGCTGATTGCAGTTCTGGTCGTTCCGCTGCGCAATCGGCTCGGCATCGCGATCAACCGGCTGCTGCGTCATGAATGGCAGAGCAGCCAGGATCTGCTGCACGAGTTCGGCGTAGCGCTGAGCCGGACGATCGACCCAACCGGGTTGTATAGCATTCTCACCATCGATCTGGCTCGGCGGCTGCGGCTGCAATCGGCCACGATCTGGATGCTCGAGCCTCCCAATGACCTCGCATTTATCCCGCTTGGCCCATTGCGCGATGATGCCGGCGGCACACTGCTTGCCGACGGCGCCACCGCGCGCCAGATCGCCGCCACCTCCTACTACCTCATGGTGCCCGATCTGCCAAGCGCCGATCTGGCCCCCTTCCTGACCCGACACGTGCGGCTGCTCTTTCCGCTACGTGTGGGCGATCGGCTGATCGGGATCTATGGCTGCGGAGCGCCACAGAGCGGCAACTTCCACTCGGAGCGCACAATCAATGTATTGCTGATGCTCGCACCCGTCGCCGCCAGCGCGCTGGAGAATGCGCGCGCCTACAGCACGATCGCGCGCCTCAACCAGGAGTTGCGCGCGCTGGACCAGTTGAAGGATGAGTTCATCCAGAGCGTCGGCCATGAGCTGCGAACCCCACTAACAAGCCTGAGCCTGGCAGTGCAGCTGCTGGCGCGCCAGCCCGACATACCGCCATCGCTCGCGCAGGTAACGCGTACCAGCGTAGCCCAGCTCCAGGCGCTGGTCGACCGCGTACTGGAGTTCGATCTGCATCTCGCGACGCCAGGGGAAGGACAGCATGGGAGCATCGCCCCGGTCGAGCTCGCCCCCCTGCTGGAGGAGATCGTATACTGGTATACGCCGATCGCCCAGGCCAAAGGCATACGCTTCCTGATCTACGTCCCAGCCGGGCTGGCGGCCTGGGGCCACACGGCCAGCTTGCGCCGGGCGCTGCACGAGGTGGTGGACAATGCAGTGCGCTACGGTGGGTCCGGCACGGTCACGCTGGCGGCGACGCTCGGCGACGGCCTGGCGGTGGTCAGCATCAGCGACGAAGGGCCGGGCATCCCCGACGACGAGCGCGAGCGCGTCTTCCAGACGTTTTATCGGGGCAGCGGCACCCGCGCGCTCTCTGCCACACCCGGCGCCGGCCTTGGGTTGAGCATTGCGCGGCGGGGTGTGGAGGCGCTGGGCGGGCGGATCTGGCTGGAGCATAGCGGGCCAGATGGCTCGACCATCTGCGTGGCGCTGCGCGCCGCACCCGCGCTTCGCTCGCCAGAGATGCAGATGCAGGCTCGTGAGATCGGAGCTTAGACAAGGTTTCGCCTGGCAGCGATCAGCTTTACAGTTGGGGAGGTGCGGAGGGGGCACCCAGAGGGTACCCGGGCCCCTCCGCACCTCCCCAATGCTGGGGGTTTGGGGCGGCGAATCCGCCCCAAACCCCCACCCA
>DATFXE010000636.1:0-7218 GCA_035258585.1 Roseiflexaceae bacterium
GCCGCCCCAAACCCCCACCCAAAAGTGTAAAGTTCGCAAGAACCTTGTCTAAGGAATTATTTCAATTTTGTAATGCAACAATGGCGTGGGCGCTTCGCGCGCTGTATGGGTCGATTAGGATCGCGCTATGAGTCGTGTAGGAGCGATCGCGTATCATGCGTGCAACAAACAAGCTGCATACTATCTCGCGAACATGCATAGTATTCGCGAATCACCGATCAGAAGAAGCGCTGCACAAGCTCAATCAGCTGGCCGAAGAACTGTTAGGGCGAGATTAGAGATTAGGGATACGCGCAATCTCTAATCTCTTCGTAAGGAGGACATCATGACCGCCACAGCCGGAGCCGCCACATTCGGGCGACGATCGGACGACACGCCGCAGATGGTGCTGGGCGGCTATACCGCGCTGGCCGAGAGCGCCTGGATGGGCGCGGCGCAGGCATCCGATGTGCTGGAGTCGCTGCGGGCCACGCCGACCGGGCGCTCCTGGCGGCCGGTGCTGCCGCGCCTGCCGCGGCTGCGGCTGGCAGGATTGCTGACGCGCGAGTTCAGTATCGCCGAGGCGACCTTTATTCTCATGGCATCGTTCCTGGTCTCGGCGCTGCTTGGCGCGGTGCGGCAGATCCTCTTCAACGCCGCGTTCGGCGCCGGCGCCGAGGCCAGCGCTTATTACGCAGCGTTTCGCCTGCCCGACACGCTCTTCAGCCTGATCGCCGGCGGCGCGCTCTCCAGCGCGATGATCCCGGTGCTACTGCGCACGATTCAGGAGGATGGCCCGGATGCCGGCTGGCGGCTGACCAGCCTGATCCTGACGGCGCTGCTGGCGGTCTTTGCGCTGGTGGTGGCGATCGGGGAGCTGTTCGCTCCGGCGTTCGTGTCGTATTTGCTCGCGCCCGGCTTCGACGCCGAGACCAGCCGCCTGACCGTGGCACTGACGCGGGTGATGCTGCTTCAGCCGCTGATCCTGGCCATCGGCAGCGTGGCGACGGCGGTGCTGAACAGCCGCAACCAGTTTCTGCTGACCGCGCTCTCGGTGGCCAGCCACAATGTCGCCCTGATCGCCGGCATCCTGGCCGCGCGGATCTTTCCCGACCTCGGCATCTACGGCCCGACGCTCGGCGTGGTCGGCGGCGCGTTTCTCCAGGTGGCGATCCTGCTGCCTGGCCTGCTCGAGCGCAAGCCGGACGAGCGCAAGGGCCAGGTGCAGCTGCGTCCGGCGTTCGACCTGGCCGATCGGCGGCTGCGCGAGGTGACGCGACTGCTGATCCCGAATGGGCTCTCGGTCGGCGTGAACTATGCCGGCTTCATCCTCGACACCGCCTTCGCCTCGAAGGCGGCTGAGCAGGCCGGCCTGCCGGCGATCCAGAACGCCTGGCTGCTGGTTGGCCTGCCGATCGCGCTGCTCGGCCAGGCGGTCGGCCAGTCGGCGTTTCCGCGGCTGGCCGCCCACGCCGCCGCCGGCGAGTGGCGAGACATGCGCCGCACGCTGCTGCGCTCGCTTGGCGCAGTGGTTGGGTTGGCCGTGCCGGCCCTGCTGGGCCTGGTGTTCCTGGGCCGCATCGTGATCCATATCCTGTTCGAACGCGGCAAGTTCGACGCCGCGGCCGGCGCGCTGACCTACCAGGTGCTGGTGGCCTACGCCGTCGCGCTGCCGTTCTATGTCGCCACCGAGGTGATCACGCGCGGCCTGATCGCACTCGACGATACGCGCACCCCGCTGCTGACCAACACCGCGCAGATCGCCGGCAGAGCGCTGCTGCTGGTGTTGATGATTGCGACGCTCGGCGTGCTGGCCGTCCCGATCGCGTTTGCCGTCACCGCCTCGCTGGAGACGTTGATCCTCGGGATCGTGCTGCTGATCAAACTGCGGCGGCTGAGCTATGACAAGATGACAAGATGACAAGATGCAGCTGCTCATCTTGTCATCTTGTCATCTTTCACACACAGCCCGTGTTATACTGCGTAGCGTACAGCTCGACAAACCTACACGACATTGAGGAACGGCGCGTATGCACGACTTTCCGAATCGTCGGCGGCTCTACCTGATGCGCCACGGCGAGGTCAACTACTTCGAGCAAGGCCGGCCGGCGCCGCCCGATGGCGTTCACCTGAACGAGGAGGGCCGCGCGCAGGCCCAGGCCGCCGCGGCCGCGCTGGCCGATATCTCCTTCGATCGCGCGGTAACCAGCGGTCTGCCGCGCACCGACGAGACCGCCGCGATTGTGCTAGGCGACCGCAAGTTGCGGGTCGAGACCGAGCCGGAACTGCGCGAGATCCGCGGTGGTCGCCTGGCCGACATCCCGGCGGAAGAGCTGCGCCGCACCTTTGTAGATGCCCTGACGCGCCGGCTGAGCGCCGCCGATACCTTTCTGCTGGGCGAATCGTTTGGCGATTTCCGCGACCGCGTGCTGCCGGCATTCCACACCCTGCTGGCCGACACATCCTGGAACACTCTGCTGCTGGTCGCGCACGGCGCTGTCAATCGCGTGATCCTGGCCGACGTGATCGGCCTGGACCTGTACGGCCTGGGTCACCTGGAGCAGGATGCCGGCTGCATTAATCTGCTGGACTTCGACGATCAGGGTTACGGCATCGTTCGGCTTCTCAACTATACGCCCTATAACCCGCTCAAGCACGGCCTGGCGCTTACGACGATGGAGCGCTATTTTCTGGAGTTCCCGCCGATGGAAGAGTAGGCAGTCGTCAGGAAGCAGGAAGCAGAGGGCAGAACTATCCACTGCTTCCTGCCGACTGCTGACCGCCTACTGCGAAGGGGTTGACCATGGACTTCACCCCATCCCCGCGCGCCGCCGAGCTAGCCGGGCGCGTCAAGGCATTCGTGCACGACGAGGTAATTCCGCTGGAGCCGCTCGCCACGCACGCCGATGGCCTGGCGCCGGAGCTGCTAGCAGATGTGCGCGCGAAGGCTCGCGCGGCCGGGCTGTACGGGCTGCAGCTGCCGCCGGAGTACGGTGGTCTTGGGCTGGATCTGCTGGAGTGCTGCCCGGTGTTCGAGGCGGCCGGCCGCAGCTTGCTCGGCCCGCTGGCGCTCAACTGCTCGGCGCCCGACGAGGGCAACATGCACCTGCTGCACCTGATCGCCAGCCCCGAGCAGAAAGATCGCTACCTGCGACCATTGGCCGAGGGCCGCATCCGCTCCTGCTTCGCGATGACTGAGCCCGCGCCTGGGGCCGGATCCGACCCGACCATGATCCAGACGCGGGCGGAACAGCGCGGCGCGGAATGGGTGTTGAGCGGCCACAAATGGTTCGCCAGCGGCGCTGACGGCGCGGGCTTCTACATCGTCATGGCCCGCACCGATCCAGAGGTGCCGGCCGTCGAAGGCTGCACACTGTTTCTGGTGGATGCCGGCACGCCCGGCCTGCGGATCGAGCGGCGGATCGCGGGGCTGACGGTCGCTTCGCCGGGTGGGCACTGCGAGCTTTTCTTCGAGGACTGCACGCTGCCGGCCGACCGAGTGCTCGGCGCACCCGGCAAGGGCTTCAAGCTGACCCAGCTGCGGCTTGGGCCGGCGCGGCTGACGCACTGCATGCGCTGGACCGGCGTGGCCCAGCGGGCGCTGGAGCTGGCCGCCGCCCGCGCGGCCGAACGGCATGCATTTGGCGTGCGCCTGGCGCAGCACGAGGCCATCCAGTGGATGCTGGCCGACTCGGAGATCGAGCTGCACGCCGGGCGCATGATGATCCTCCAGGCGGCCTGGCTGATCACACAGGGCCAGGATGCGCGTCGTGAGACGTCGATCTGCAAAGTGTTCGTGTCGGAGGCGATCAACCGAGTGATCGACCGGGCGCTGCAGGTCTGCGGCTCGCTGGGCGTATCTGATGATCTGCCGCTGGCCAGCTTCTACCGCGAGGCGCGCGCCTTTCGGATCTACGATGGCCCATCCGAGGTACACCGGATGGTGATCGCCCGTGGGCTGATGAAACAGTTTCAGGAACAAAGAACAAAGGACAAAGAACAGTTGGCCTAGGCATTGTTCTCTGTTCTCTGTTGCTTAAGGAGAGACAATGCTACGCTACCAACTCCTCCACCCCGAGATTCTGGCGGCGCTCGGCCGGGCCGGGCATGGCTCGCAGATCCTGATCGCCGACGGTAACTACCCCTTTGAGACGCGCTCGAATCCCAGCGCGCGGCGGGTGTTTCTGAATTTGGCGCCTGGCCTGCTGACGGCGACCGATGTGCTGTCGGTGCTGGTGGACGCGATTCCGATCGAGGCGGCGCATGTGATGGTGCCAGACGTCGGCGATGAGCCGCCGATCTTTGCCGAGTTCCGGTCGATTCTGAACGACCTGGAGCTCTACATTCTACGGCGCTTCGAGTTCTACGACGCCGCGTGTGGCCCGGATCTGGCGCTGGTGATCGCCACCGGCGAGCGACGCATCTATGCCAACATCCTGCTGACGATCGGCGTGGTGCCGCCGTCATAATACTACAACGAGACTTTGCTTCCGAATGGGGGTTCGGGGGCCTCTGGCCCCCGAAAAACCCTATTCGGTGGGGGTACGAGGGCGGCAAAGCCGCCCCTCGCACCCCCACCGTGAATGGAACCTGGAGGGCTTCGCCCTCCAGACCTCCTAACTCTCGTTGTAATAATAGTCGACGCCTCGCTTCTCGCAAAACAATTGACCAAGGACCAAGGACGAAAGACCAATATCCGCGCTATCGCGTTGGTTGTTCGTCCTTCGTTTCCCGCGAGTTCATTAACCAACGCGCAGGGACGCAAGACCAATATCGGCGCTATCGCGCTGGCCTTTCGTCCTTGGTCGTTCGTCCTTGGTCTCCCACGACTTCGTCGTAGACCGCGCGCACCTGGGCGTAGATGTGGTCCCAGGTCAGCTCGCGCAGCACCTTGGCGCGCCCGGCCGCTCCGAGCCGCCGTGCCTCGTCGCGGTCGCGCAGCAGCCGCCCGATCGCGGCGGCGATAGCCTCTCCATCGCCGAACGGCACGAGTATCCCGTCGCGCCCATCGTCGATCACATCCGGCACGCCGCCGGCCAGCGCGCCGATCACCGGCACGCCGTAGCACCAGGCCTCCAGGTAGACGATCCCGAACGAGTCGGTGCGCGAGGGCATCACGAAGAGATCGGCCGCCGCCAGGGCGTCGCGCTTGACCGTATCCGGCGCGTAGGGCAGCAGGCGAATGCGCGCCTTGTCGGCCACGGGCAGCCGCTCATAGAACGCGGTGAAGTGCGCCAGCGGCGCGCCGATCAGGGCCAGCGTCACATCCTCGCCGCGCGCCCATAGCTTCTGCACGGCCTCGACCGTGTGGATCGCGCCTTTGTCGAACGCCAGCGCGCCAATGTACAGCGCCAGCGGCCCCGCGATCTGCTGCTCGGCGCGGAAGCGCGCCCCGTCGCCGCCCAGCACCTCGGCCGGCGTCACACCCACGCCGACCCGCCGCATGTTCTCGCGAGGCACGCCGCGCGCCGCCAGTGCATCGGCCTCCAGGTCGGTCATGGTGATCACGCGCGCGCTGCGCTTGAGCAATTCGACCTGGTGGCGCATGCTGTAGTAGCGCACGATCGAGTGGTCGCCCGGCGGGCCGAGGTGCACAAACGGCGTTGCGACGAAGGGAATATCGCGCGAGCGCGCGAAGTCGAAGGCCGGCAGGATCGCGAAGTCGAGCGTGATGTTGGTGGCGTGGACAAGATCGAATCGGCTGGTGGAGTTTTCGAGCAAGAAGCGCCGCATATCCGGCAGCCTGGGAGTCAGCATCGCCAGATGGCGCAGCAGCGGCGCGGTGCCTGGCAGGCGCGATAGCTCGACCATCAGGCGCCGCAGGATGGGATAGACGATCGGCGGGCCAGGGATGCGCCGCACCGCCAAGCGGACGATCCGCACGCCCTTGTGTGTTTCCTCGGGCGTCTCGACGCGGCGGCGCGCCCCATTCCAGAAATACTCCAGGTCGTACGCGTCGGTCGATAGCACCGTCACCCTATGGCCCTCGGCGGCCAGTCTTTCTCCGACCTCGGCGAAGTAGCGGCCCGCGCCAGAGGCGACCGGGTAGTACAGCTGGGCGATGTGGAGGACGTGCATGGCGCGGATTGTAGCACGGATTTCGGTGATCGGACGCGGACGAGCGCGGACGAACGCGGACAATTTATTTGTGCATTCGCGTTCCCGTTCGGCGACGAGAACGACGCATATCGCCGCAACGTGTAGGGGCGAAGCAGTTGCACGCCAAGAGAGATGCGTGTTGTCGATAGCCGCAACTGCTTCGCCCCTACGCACCGTATACGTCGAATGCGTAGGGGGTCGATGAATCGCATCGTGGGATCATCGCAGGTGGCGCGGCCAATGAATCATCGCGGCAGCCATGGTTCATTTGGGTCATCAACCAGGACGGCGAGGGCAGCCCAGCGCGACGCACTATCACCCGGAGCGCCACAAAGCATCTCGTTACATGGCTCATAATGCAGTTCTACAACGCGCGCAGGTCGCTCTCGACCTGGCTGATCTCCTGCTCCAGCCCACTGGCCCGCCGCTTGAGTCGTAGGCGATCGCCCGCATCCAATGCGCCGTCGATCTGCTGATTGATCGCCTCGTACTCGGCCATGAGGTTTGCCAGCCGCTTATTCAGCATTTGCTTTTTCACCTCGCCGAGCGAAGGCGAGACTTGCGTGCTACCTGTCGAAGCCTCTGCTGCTGGAATAGCGCGGCTCCCGGCACCTGATTGCGGCGGCAGTGGGAGCGGGCCGCTTGGGGTAGCGGCAGGCTCGATCACGGCTGATTTCTCAGCGCCACTGGCTGTCTCAGTAAGTGCTGCAAAGAGTTTCCGCCAGCCAAGCTCGTGGCGATCCGCGCGTGTGAAATCAACCCAGCTAAGCATAGAGATGAAATCGGGCAGCTCGACTGGCTCGAGGCGCAGCGGGATCGTCCGCCGCTGGAGGCTGCCAGGGTCTTTTGTGCGGATCAGCAGGCTTTCGAACAGCGTCCACTCGCTCTTAATCCAGTTTTGAGTGATCACCAGGACAATGTGGCGACTCTCCTGCACGGCTTCCTGAATGTTGATAATGGTCGGCCGGCCGACTGCGAAGTCGCGGAAATCGATGCAGGCACGCAGCCCGGCATCTTCCAGGGTCTTGAGCAAGGTATGCTCGACCCACTGCTCGTCGGCGCTGCTGTAGGAGATGAACACATCGTATTTGAACGATGCGGCGGCAGTAGCTTGCAGCTTGGGTACGTCCAATGGGGTTG
>DATFXE010000637.1:0-4508 GCA_035258585.1 Roseiflexaceae bacterium
CTTTACAGTTGGGGAGGTGCGGAGGGGGCACCCAGAGGGTACCCGGGCCCCTCCGCACCTCCCCAATGCTGGGGGTTTGGGGCGGATTCGCCGCCCCAAACCCCCACCCAAAAGTGTAAAGTTCGCAAGAACCTTGTCTTAACACTCGTGAGGCGTTCTATTGATGTGATTCCCAAGTCCTTTTTTCCCTTCCTGAAGCCATTCCTGCGAAAATTGGAATGACTTTTTTGTTACATTTCGACCCCTGAATGAATCAATTGTCAGCCACGGTTAGTCATTCTTTAAGTTTGCAATAATCTGGCTGCCCTCGCGTCACTGTATCCTCACTGCACATTCCCTGTAGAAGGGTTGATAAGGAGCGAGCCACCGCCGGCCCGTCCTCTACACCACGATCAAGTGGGGGCGGCGGCGCTTTGCCGTGCTCTCGCGGGCACGATGAAAAGGAGAGAATCGCAATGGCACCGTTCGATCAGAGCGCGGATTATCCAAACAATTCAGCCCATGTCGATGCGCTCGACGTCAGCGCGCTAGCTCGACCGACCACACCTGCACTTGCAGAGGCCGCCGCGTTGACGCCGCTGATCGACCAGCCATCGCGCGGGCACTGCCTGGTGGTTGTGCCAACCTATAACGAGGCGCTCAACATCGAGCGCCTGGTGATCGAGATCCTGGGCCAGGGGCCGCAGTTCGATGTGCTGGTAGTCGACGACGGCTCGCCCGACGGCACGGGCGACCTGGTGGCGGCGATGGCCGAGCTGACACCGCGTGTGCAGCTGATCCGGCGCGCCGGCAAGCAGGGGCTGGGCACCGCCTATGTGGCCGGATTTCGCGAAGGTTTACAGCAGGGCTATCGCTACCTGTGCGAGATGGATGCCGACTTCTCGCACCAGCCGCGCTACCTTCCGGTCCTGCTAGCGGTGGCCGAACGCGCCGCCGACGTGGCGCTCGGCTCGCGCAATGTGCCGGGCGGCCGGGTTGAGAACTGGTCGTGGGCGCGCAAGCTGATCAGCAAGGGCGGCAGCCTGTACGCGCGCACCATCCTGGGCATGCCGGTGCGCGATTGCACCGGCGGCTTCAAATGCTTCCGCGCTGAGGTGTTGGAGCAGATCGACCTGGAAACGATCGGATCGAACGGCTATGCCTTCCAGGTGGAGATGAATTACCGCTGCCACCAGGCCGGCTTCCGGCTGCACGAGCTGCCGATCATCTTCCCCGACCGCGTGGCCGGCCAGTCGAAGATGTCGCAGAAGATTGTCTGGGAGGCGGCCGCGATGGTGCTGAAGCTGCGGCTCTCGCCCAACCCCTACAAGGGCCTGAGCCTAGCCCGCGAGGCCTAGCGGCGATTGGCGATTGGGGACTAGGGACTGGGAAAGTGGCTATTCCCAAGCCCTGGTCCCCAATCCCCAATCGCTGGATCAAGAGAGGAGAAACAATGCGCTTAACATTTCGAACCATACTCCAGCGATTCGCTCGGCCGCTGCGCTTTGGCCTGGTGGGTGTGAGCGGGATCGTGGTGAACTCGGCGACCCTGTGGGTGTTAGTGCGCGAGTTGCACCTGGCGGTGGCACTCGGCAGCGTGGTGGCGACCGAGGCGGCCATCCTGTCGAACTTTACGCTGAACGATCGCTGGACGTTCCGCGGTGCACGCGAGCGCTCGCTGCTCGGGCGGCTGCTGCGCTTCAACGGCGTGGCGCTCGGCGGCATGGCGATCACTGCTGCCATCCTGACTGCTCTGATGAGCTATAGCCATATGCACCTGCTGATCGCCAACCTGCTGGCCGTCGGCGCGGCGACGATCTGGAACTATGCTGTGAATAGCCGGTGGACGTGGAGCAGTCGGCGATCGCTAGTCGGCAGTCGGCAGTCAGCAGTCGGCAGTCAGCAGTCGGCGGTCGGTGGCACGGCTTTACTGCCTCCTGCCTCCTGCCTCCTGCTTACTGGCGATGAGGAGGTGATCGCATGACACCATACGATCTGCTGCTCTCGGGCGTCTCATTGGCGCTGGCGGCGCAGTCGGGCTACTCGGCCGCGCTGATGCTGTATGCCTGGGAGGATGAGGAGAAGCTGCGCAAGAATCGCGTGCCGGACAGCTTCGAGCCGCCGAAGAACAGCTTCACGATCATGCTGCCGGCGCGCCACGAGGAAGCAGTGATCAAAGACACCATCCAGCGCACGGTCGACCTTAACTACCCGCGCGAGCTGGTGCAGATCCTGGTGGTGATCGAGGCCGGCGACCATGGAACGATCGCCGAGGTGAACGCCAAGCTGGCCGAGCTGCGCACGCAAGGCATCGACCATGTGCGGCTGATCACGTTCGACGATCCGCCTGTCAATAAGCCACATGGCCTGAATGTCGCGCTGCGATCGACCAGCGGCGATGTCGTCACAATCTTTGACGCCGAGGATGAGCCGCACGTCGATATCCTTCAGGTGGTCAACACAGTGATGGTGCGTGAGGATGCCGAGGTGGTGCAGTGTGGCGTGCAGCTGATGAACTATGACGATCGCTGGTTCTCCGCGCTGAATGTACTGGAGTATCTGTTCTGGTTCAAGAGCCGCATGCACTATCACGCGTCGGTGGGCATGGTGCCGCTTGGCGGCAACACTGTGTTCTTCAAGCGCGAGATGCTCGACCGCACCGGCGGATGGGATCAGGAGTGCCTGACCGAGGATGCCGACATTGGCATCCGGCTGTGCGCCAACGGCGGCATGCGCTTCCGGGCGATCTACGACGACCGCTATGTCACACGCGAGGAGACGCCGCCGACGATCGGCCAGTTCATCAAGCAGCGTACACGCTGGAACCAGGGCTTCTTGCAAATCCTCGGCAAGGGCGATTGGCTGCGGCTGCCGACCTGGCGCCAGCGGCTGCTGGCATTCTACACGCTGGCTTTCCCGCTGATCCAGGCGCTGACGCTGATCTATCTGCCGATCAGTGTCTGGCTGATGTTCTTTGGCAAGCTACCAGTGCTCATCGCAATGATCAGCGCGCTTCCGGTGTATGTGCTGCTGATCCAGATAGTGATCAGCGTGCTGGGGTTGTATGAGTTTACGTCGGTCCACCGGCTGAAGCCGGCCTGGTATTCGCCGCTGTGGCTGATATTTGGCTACCTGCCGTACCAGTGGATCCTTGGCCTGGCGGCGCTGCGGGCGGTCCGGCGGCATCTGGGCGGCATGAACAACTGGGAGAAGACCAGGCATATCGGCGCGCACCGTGTTGGGCAGTTCGCGGCCCATGCCGCGCCGAGTGACGAGTGACAAGTGAGGCGTGCCGCGCAGTCGTCACTCGTCACCCGTCATTAGTCACATTCCAGGGGAGAGAGGGTATGGTTAACACAAGTACGCTCGCACGTCGGCTGATCCCACAGGCCATCCCGCGCAATGGCGCGCGGGCGAAATCGGGCGAGTGGGCGATCATCATCGGCCTCATGCTGATCGGCCTAGTCGCGCACGGCCTGAATATGTTCAACTACCCCGCGTTCACTTTCAACGGCGACGAGGGTATCTACACGCAGCAGGCGCTGGCGGTGCTGCAGCTGGGCCGGCTGTCGCCCTACACCTATTTCTACGACCACGCCCCGGGCGGCTGGATTTTTCTGGCGGCCTGGATGGGGCTCAGCGGCGGCCCGCACGCCTTCGGCAGCGCGATCGACAGCGGCCGGGTGCTGATGCTGCTGCTGCACCTGGGGATGATCCACCGGCTCTACCGGGTGGCGCGCGAGGTTGGCTGCGGGCGCGCGGCCGCCTCGCTGGCGGTGCTGCTGTTCACGCTCTCGCCGCTGACGGTCTTCTACGGGCGGCCGGTGATGCTCGACAGCTTTATGTTGTTCTGGGTGCTGATCAGCCTCGACCTGCTGCTGGACGGCCAGGGCCGGCTTAGCCGGGTGGCGCTCAGCGGTGCTTGCTTTGGCATCGCCATGCTCAGCAAGGAGACGGCGGTGTTCCTGCTGCCGGCGATGCTGCTGCTGGCCTTTCAGGAGCGGCGGGCGCACCACGGGTTGTTCGCCGTCACCATCTGGCTGCTGCCGATGGCGATGATCACCAGCTGGTATCTGCTGTACGCCGCGCTGAAGGGCGAGCTGGTGCCGGTGGCGCTGTCGGCGCGGTTATTCGGCAACACCCAGCCACACGTATCGCTGATCGAGACGCTGCTCTGGCAGATGAAGCGCGACGGCGGCGGCATGTTCAATCTCGACAACCAGTTCTGGCATTTCATGTATGAGGACTGGCTCATTCGCGATCCGCTGCTGATCGTCGCCGGCACGGTCGCAATTGTGATCAATGTGCTGCGCGGGCTACGCGACCGGATCGCGCTGGTGGTGGCTCTGCTGGGGCTGTTGCCGCTGTACTACCTGGCGCGCGGCGGGCTGGTGTTCAATTTCTATATCCTGTTCGCTATGCCCTTCTTCGCGCTGAATGTCGCCTCGCTAGTGGCAGTGCTGTTTGGGCACATGAAGCGCTGGCCCTGGGCCACCGCCGCGCTGGTCGTGGCGACGATCGGCGGGCTG
>DATFXE010000638.1:0-12994 GCA_035258585.1 Roseiflexaceae bacterium
GAGCTCAGGCACTCGGGGCACTCCTTGGTTGGTGCCGGCTTCGGCTCGGGCTTGTAACGGTCCATCAGCTTGTTGACCGGCAGCACTACCAGGAAGTAGACCACCGCGGCGATCAGCAGGAACGAGATCAGCGCGTTGAGAACATTGCCTATCAAAAGCTGCTGCCCGGCGATGCTGACTCTCCAGTTCGACAGGTCGGGCGTGCCGCCGAAGATACCAATGATCGGGGTGATGATATCTTTGACCAGCGCCTCAACGATGCTGGTGAAGGCGGCGCCGATCACAATACCAACCGCCAGGTCGACGACATTGCCGCGCACCAAAAATTTCCTGAAGCCGCCCAGCTCCTTGCCGACACCGTGGACGACTCTGGACGTTCTGCTCTCGTCACTATTCCCGGGAGCGGATGCCATAGCACACCTCCTGATCGACATTCGTGGCCCTGTGTGAGCAGGCGCCGAGGGCCTGAACGCCGACGCTAGGGCGGCCTGCCCCGTCTGCGCGCAGGCGCCGGTGGCGGACCAGGCCGGATATACGATTTCATCCCTTGCCTAGCATCAACAATCGTGCCGCCCGTGGCCCTGCTTTGACAGTCGCGCCGTGCCTGTTTCGAGAACTTGAAAGGTCGATACTGCTCTATGTTACAATCGGCGGCGCAAGCACACGGCTCAATCTGCAATCTGCGTGAGCGGGCGGGTGCAGTGCCTATCCGATGGTGATTTCGTCAACAAAGGCCTGGGTTTCCAGGGAGTGACCTTCCGGCGCGGGCGCACGGCAGTGTTCGAGATCGGCCGGATCGCGTTGGTGGTGATGGAGCGTCCTGTTATCCAGTGGGACCCCGAGCTGTACCGCTCAGTCGGGCTTGAGCCGTGTGACGCGCGGATCGTGATCGTGAAGTCGCCCGCGGCGTTTCGCGCGGCCTACGAGCCGCTCGCCGCCGAGATCGCGGTGATCGACGCGCCGGGGGTGTGCAGCCCGAACCTGCGAGCGTTGCCGTTCATCCATGCGCGGCGGCCGATCTACCCGCTGGATGAGATCGCGAGCTGGCGGTAGAGCATCTCTTGAGGCGAAGATGCGAAGACACAGCGTGCCCTTGGGGGCGACGCAAAGCTGGTCGCCTCGTCTAAGCCTGTCGATCGTGTTGTTATGACTCGCAATCGAATCTGGATGCTTGTTCAGCCGACAGAGAGCCACTCCTGAGCAGCGGCTCGTTCATCGAAAAGTCGAAAGTATGGCCCACGATGCTCGTCCGCAATCAGCTCACCGAATCGGCTACTCAGCCGCAGTGTGGGTGAGCGTACTATGGCGAGACGGAAGATACTGCTGGCTTCCTCAGATGGGAGGTTTGGAGGGCAAAGCCCTCCAAGAAGCATTTGGTTTTGCGCCTGGTTCGGGCGGCAAAGCCGCCCGAACCAGGCGCAAAACACAAACGTCTCGCGGGCCTGCGGCCCCCACACCTGGCGAGTTTGCCAGCAGTATCATCGAATTGGTTATGTAAATAGCGGAGCCATCTCCAGCCGCTCGAACTGCGCCTGCATTGCCTCATCGGATGGGCGCGCCTCGAAGCGGCTGGCGGCGTCGAACACGCGCGGGAGCACCCGAATATCGCCGACGGTGTTGAGGAACACGCCCGGCCGGCCGAGCACCCAATGGACCGCCTTGTCGATGTCGGCCTGTTCCTCCAGCGGCTCGTACCAGGTGGTGGCGGTATGCTCGCGTTCGCCCCACGGCGCGCGGGTGATCGCCTTGATCGTCTGCACGGCCACATTGCGCTGGGCGCACAGCCCCGCCAGCGCCTCGAAATCAGCCGCGTACTGCTCATTCTGCATCATGACGTAGCTATACGGCAGCAGCACTGCGTCGAAGTCGAACCGCTCCAGCGCACGTTTGTGCTGCGCGGCGACTGTGACACCGTGGCCGGTCACGCCGATGAAGCGCACCAGCCCCTGGTCGCGCGCCTCGACCGCCGCCTCGAGCGCGCCGCCCGGCCCCATGGCGATCTCCCACTCGGCCGGATCGACCAGATTGTGCAGCTGGATCAGGTCGACCTGATCGACGCGCAGCCGCTCCAGCGAGCGGTGGATCTGGTCGCGCGCTTTCTGATAGGTGCGCTCGCCGGTCTTGGTGGCCAGGAAGAACTGTTTACGGTAGCGGCCCATCCACGGCCCGATCCGCAGCTCGGATTCGCCGTAGCTGGCGGCCGTATCGATATGGTTGATGCCGTATTGAAACAGCAGCTCGAGCGTGCGATCGGCGTCATCCTGCGAGACGCTGCTGAGCGCTGCGGCGCCAAAGATCGTGCGCGTGCTCTGGTGGCCGGTGCGGCCGAAGGGTGCGGTGGGAATCATTGGTTGCCTCCTTGTTGGGGATTAGGGACTAGGGACTGGCGATCGGGAGAGCATTCCTGGCGAACGAAACGGAGCACCCAATACCTAATCCCTAGTCCGCAATGCCTAATCACTTACCAGTGGTACTGGCTCGGCCCAAAGCTGGCCTCGTAGAACGGCGCGACCATCCGCCCCGGCGCGGCGATCGCGTCGATCCTGGCGCGGTCCTCGTCGGTTAGCGACACGCCGAGCGCGCCAAGGTTGTCCTCCAGCTGCTCCATCGTGCGCGGGCCGATGATCGGGCTGGTGACGCCCGGCTGCTGGGCGCACCACGCCAGCGCCAGCTGCGCCAGCGTGCAGCCCTTTTCCTTGGCGAGCGGCTGGAGCGCCTCGACCACGGCGAAGATACGATCCTTGTCCTTCACGCGCCGCTCCATGATCGGGTTGTCTGGCTGCGAATAGCGCGCGTCGGCCGGCGAGGGATCGGCGCGGTTATACTTGCCGCTCAGCAGGCCGCCTCCTATCGGGCTCCACGGAATGATCGCCAGCCCGTATGTCTGCGCCATCGGCAACAGCTCGCGCTCGATCCGCCGGTCAAGCAGGTTGTAGGGCGGCTGCTCGCAGACGAAGCGATTGAGCCCCAGCTCCTTGGAGGCCCACAGCGACTCGACCAGCTGCCACGCGGCGAAGGTACTGGTGCCGATGTAGCGCACCTTGCCCGCGCGGATGAGATCGTCGAGCGCGCGCAGCGTCTCGTCGATCGCGATCTCCGGGCGCGGGCGATGGATCTGGTACAGGTCGATATAATCGGTCTGCAAGCGGCGCAGGCTGGCGTCGCACTGCTCGATGATATGGCGCCGGCTGTTGCCCTGCGCGTTCGGATCCTCGTCGTCCATCGTGCCGTGGACCTTGGTGGCCAGCACGATGTGCTGGCGCTTGCCGTTGCGCTTCAGCGCCGCGCCGGTGAACTCTTCGCTGCGCCCGCGGCTGTAGACGTTGGCGGTGTCGAGAAAGTTGACGCCGGCGTCGAGCGCGCGATCGATGATCGCATACGATTCTTCCGGGCCGGTCTTGCCGCCGAACATCATGCAGCCCAGGCACAGCACGCTGACCTGGACGCCGGTTCGGCCGAGTTGGCGGTGTTCCATAGTGGTTCTCCTCTCAAAATAGTCGTCAGTTGTCAGTTGTCAGTCGTCAGTAACAACTGACAACTGACGACTGACGACTCCCAGTCAGCCCAAAAGCTTGTTCACTTCGGCCAGCTCATCCGCGCTCAGATGCCAGCCGGCCGCTGTGGCGTTACCCTGGAGCTGTGCCAGGTCGGTGGCGCCCGAGATCACCGAGCTGACGCGCGGATGGGCCAGCAGCCAGGCGTGCGCCAGCTCGGCCATGGTGTGGTCGCGCTGCTGGGCCCAGGCGGTCAGGCGCTCGACCCGATCGTAGTTTGCGTCGGTCATGTAGCTCTGCACATAAGCGCTCGTTTCGCCGCGCGAGCCGGCCGGCGCGGCCTGGCCGCGTTTGTACTTGCCGGTGAGAAAGCCGCCGGCCAGCGGGAAGTACGGCAGGATGCCGACATTGTAGGCATCGCAGTACGGCAGCAGTTCCTGCTCGACCCCGCGCTGGAGCATATTGTAGTGCGGCTGGACGCTCACGAACGGCGACCAGCCGCGCAGCTCGGCCAACAGATTGGCCCGCGCCAGCTGCCAGGCGGCGAAGTTCGACGCGCCGACGTAGCGGATCTTGCCGCTTCGCACCAGATCGTCCAGCGCGCGCAAGCTCTCTTCGATCGGTGTGGTCTCGTCCCAACGATGGATCTGGTACAGATCGATGTGGTCGCTCAGAAGGCGGCGCAGGCTGGCGTCGACGGCGTCGATCAGGTGGTAGCGCGAGGCGCCGCGGTCGTTGGGGCCTTCGCCGGTCTTGCTGGAGCCCTTGGTCGCCAGCACGACCTGCGGCCAGTGGCCCTTGAGCGCATTGCCAAGCGTCTCCTCGGAGCGGCCCTGGGTGTAGACATCGGCGGTGTCGATGAAGTTGATCCCCAGGTCGAGCGCGCCGGCGATGATCTCGTCGACACCGCGCTGATTGACCTTGCCGCCGAACTGGTTGGTGCCCAGACCGATCGCCGAGACACGCACGCCGGATGCGCCGAGCTGACGGTACTCCACGATACGTTCCTCCTCCTCTCGCTTCATGGTGTGGAAAACTCTGTGGTGCCTTACGACGATAGACGATAGACGATAGACGAGGCAGTTGCATCCATCGTCTATCGTCTATCGTCCATCGTCATAAAGCAGAGACCGATTTTCCACGAGCTGTGCGAGGTATTATAGCACTCACTCGCCCAGCCAGCGATCCAGAAATGCGTACGCCTCGGCCTTGACCTGATCGGGAAAGCTGTGGCCAGCGGGGAAGATCAGCGCGCGAAAGCGTTCGCCTACGCCGCGCTCGGCATACACAGCTTGAGCCGCCGCGGCCAGAGCGCGCACGCCGTCGATCGGGAAGATCGCATCCTGCTCGCCGGCGGTCAGCAAAAAGGCGCGCGGCGCGATCTCGGCCAGCAGCATGTCGGTGTCGCCGATCTCCAGCAGCCCCGGCACATACAGCGCGTAGTTATGGTTGATGCCGTCGCGGATGATCGTGCGGATCAGCCCGAAGCCGCACGAGGAGACCGCCGCGCGCACCCGCCCATCGTACCAGGCCAGCCAGAGCGCCTCCTGGCCGCCCAGCGAGTGGCCGATCGCACCTAGCCGCGCCGCATCGACCTCGGGCAGCGCGGCCAGCAGATCGAGCGCGCAGACCATATCATGCAGATACTTCGTCTGAAGGCAGTTTCCAGCCAGCACCCGCCGCGTGAACTCGAAGCGCTCGTAGTTCTGATTGTTCAGCGCGTCCCTCTCGACCCGCACATACTCCGGCGGCCGGCGATCCTCGAAGCAGAGGTGGTCGGGGCACAGCACCACATAGCCGCGCCGGCACAGGTCGAGCCCGTAGTGATACATGCTGTCGGCGCTGAGCCCGGCCGGCTCAGCTTTGCCGAGATAGTACTGTCCGGCGTGCTGGTGCAGTGCCAGGATGGCCGGCCATCCGGCGGCGGGCGGCTCACCATGCGGGCGCAGCAGCCAGGCGCCGATACGCTCGCCGTCCTCTACGTCATAGCTCACCAGCGTCCGCGTATGGTCGCCCATATCGCGCGTGGGGCCGGATTCGGTCGCCAGCGGCACGCGCTCTGGGAAGCGCCCGAGCCGTTTTAGAATCGCCTCGCGTCGGGTGGGTTGCGTCATCGCTGCTGCCTCCATGCTGTGATCTGCTAGTATGTGCGCGATCATAGCACGAGATTGCATCTTCGTGTTAACAGGACTTACGCGGTGACCTTTTTTCTGGCTCACTACAGCGACACCCAGAGGGTACCCGGCCGCCATAGTGAGCCAGAAAAAAGAAGACCTTGGGGAGACGCCCAGAGGGCACCCGGCCTCCCCAAACCCCTCCGCCGCGTAAGTCCTGTTAAGATAAGGCTTGTGGCTAGAGATCTGTCTGAACGAAAGACATCTCGACCGTGAAGGAGACAACCGCATGTCCAGCAACCACCAGGCGCATAGCCTCCAGACCCGCCTGATTCACCTTGATCGCGACGCCAACGACAGTGCTGCCGTATCGCCGCCGATCTACCAGACGTCGACCTACCTGCTGCGCACGCCCGAAGAGGGCGCCGAACTGGCGGCACAGATCGCGCCTGCCGCCTACTACACCCGCTATGGATCGCCAAACACCAAGCAGGTCGAGGCGCTGCTGGCCGACCTGGAAGGTGGCAAGGCCGCACTGGCGCTGGGATCGGGTATGGCCGCGATCGCTGCCGCTATCCTGTCCAACCTACACGCCGGCGACCACGTCGTCGCGCAGCAGACGCACTACACCGCCACGTTGTCGTTGCTGGCCGAGACTCTGCCGCGCTACGGCGTCGAGGTCACGCAAGTGGACCAGCGCGACACGGGCGCGTTCGAGCGGGCGATCCGCCCCAACACCCGCATCGTCTACACCGAGACGCCGACCAACCCGACCATGGATCTGACCGACCTGCGTGCCACGGCCGCGATCGCGCGCGCTGCCGGGGCGCTGGCGATCGCCGACAACACCTTCGCCTCGGCCTACAACCAGCGCCCACTCGATCTGGGGTACGACCTGGTGGTTCACAGCGCCACCAAGTATCTCAATGGCCACGCCGATGTGACGGCCGGCGCGATCGTCGGCACGCGGGCGCTGATCGAGGCGGCGTGGGAGTACGCGCGCATCCACGGCCCGGTGCTGCACCCATTCGAAGCCTGGCTGCTGCGGCGCGGCTTGCAGACCTACGGGCTGCGCATGGCTGCCCACAACCACAACGCGCTGGAGGTCGCGCGTTTCCTCCAGGCCCACGCCGCGGTCGAGCGGGTATACTACCCCGGCCTCGCATCCCACCCGCAGCACGAACTGGCGCGGAGGCAGATGAGCGACGGCTTCGGCGGCATGCTGGCGTTCGAGCTGAAGGGCGGCTACGACGCGGCCTACCGCGCCATCCGGCGCACGCGCGTGTGCCTGCTGGCGGTCAGCCTGGGCGGCGTGGAAACCCTGATTGTCCACCCGGCTTCCATGATTCACGCGCACCAGAGCGACGCCGAGCGCGTGGCCGCAGGGATTTCGCCCGGCTTGATTCGCCTCTCGGTCGGCGTCGAGGGCGCGGCGGATATCATCGCGGATCTCGAGCAGGCGCTGGGATGACAGGTCGCAGGCTTCAGGTCGCAGGCCGCAGATATCTCGTTGAGAGGACTTACGCAGTGCTCGAATGTGGTCATTCGCAGCGGTACTTTTCCTTCTTTTTTGTTTTCGTTTTTTCGCTCTGCGAGCGAAAAAACCAAAACAGATGAAATGATAAGTACCAGAGCGAACGCAGGCAAAGCGGCGCTTGAGCAGGCGACCGCGTAACTCGTATCATTGACACTCAATGCACTTGTGACTTGCGCCTTGCAACCTGCGGCCAGCCGCTAAGATAACTTGCACAATATGGTATCATGCCGCCGTCGACAATCGCCAATTGAACAGGGTTAATGCCATGCCATACACCGACGAGGAGCGCCAGCGGATCGTCCAGTGGATCGGAAAGCGCGTGCCGCGCTTGACGACCGAAGGCTGCCCGCTGTGCGGCAATGTCGCCGGCCTGGGCGCCGAGCGGCTGAACATCCCCGACATTGATGTCAAGCTGCTGGCGGTGGCCTGCCGCAACTGCGGCCATGTCATGCTGTTCAACGAGCAGTTGGTGCTGGGACCATTAAGCTAGTGCGCTTTCAGCGCGGCGAGCGGGATTGGCGATTAAGAGAACACGCATCGCCAATCCCACGTGTTAGCACCCATTGCTCAGACAGACGGACAGATCTTCCTCCGTGGCGGGTTGCTGGCAGTCGAGCCCAGGGGTTTTGCACGGGTCGCCAGATTCGCTGCCCTGAGTTCGCACATAGTAGAGATGCAGCGCCTGCGCGCCGCCCTGCTGTTCGCTCTTCAGCAGTAGCTTCCATGAGATCGTATCCAGCGAGCCGGATCCAAAATCTTTGATGGTGACCGGGTATGCGATGACGGCGGTGCGCGGATTCGCGCCGGAGCGCGTATGCTGAACCTTCAAAATCGTCTGCAGCGGCTGGAGCGATGTATCCTTCTCGTGTGTGAAGGAAAGTACTCCAGGATCGCGAAACAGGATATAGCGTGTTGTTTTGCCTTTCCCAATACGCTGAATTCCGAACACGGGCGTTCCCGGCGCCGAGCGCGCCTGCTGCATATCTTTGATCTGGTAGGTTACCTTCGCGAAAGTATGAGCTTCCTGGAAAGGCTCAGGCTCGATTCCTGGGATCTGATTCTTCACGCGCAGCATCGCGCACTCCAGGCTTACTATCACATCGGCCATAGTCATGCTCCTTTACTATTCGACTGCTGATCACCGTTCAAGCGCATTGAAGTCTGTCTACAATTAGGCCGCGGCCATCTTCTTGTCGATCGCCGCCTGTTGCTGGTCGATCACCGGTGCTTCCGACGATGTCGCGTAGGCATCTGGCCGGGGGATACCAGCCGACGATGGCAGCGGCACCGTGGGTTTGATCGCCGCGAGCGCCTGATCGAGATCCTGCTCGTTCTCCCAATCGCCTGCCGCCGCCCCCATTGCAAGGATGTCTTGCTGATGCGCTCCGCCGAACAATACACGATCCGCTACACAAAGGGCCTGCACACCATGACCAAAGGTGGCCCAGCGGCTAAGAAAGAAGATGCTGTGAGCGATCAGCAAATCGGCGACATCTGCGCCAAACGCGCAACGCAGCCCCCAGAGATAGCGCCCCCACTGCTCGGCCCATTTATAGATGATCGACTTGATCTGTGAATCGGTCTGATCGGCCGCATTTGGCAGCGGATCATCAAAAATCATTTTGGGCGTAAACGGCGCTGCCGCGTACTGTTTGGAGCGGCTGCCGCCCAGCGTCCGCACCTCGGATGCAAGCCAGGTCAGACGCTCGCCACGGATAACCATACGTGGGATGAACGTGGCTTGCTCCGCACCGGAACGCACCGCCAGGCTACATGCGAAGTAATCCCCCAGACCTTCATCCATCGCCGCGGCCTGGATCGTATCGCGGTAGCGCGGATCGGCGACATTTGTGTCATCATGGCGGCTGAGGCGCGCCAAAGCGTCAGTGACGCTATGCACGAACTCGTGGTAGAGAATGCGGGCGTCGCGCGCATAGGTGGCGCCATTTTCAGTAAGCGCGGGGATGTAGATGCACTCCTCGTTCGGCGCGTAGAGCGGGCCCATAGAATTATGCAACACGATCTGTAACGGGTTGAGGTGCTCGTAGCTATCGAGCGCATCCAGGCCCATGTCGCGGAAGTAACGCTGGATGCGATCGATATGGTAGTAGGCCATCTGCCGATCGAACATGGTCGAGGTTAGCTCGGGCGCAGCCAGAAACGCCAGCGACCGCTGGACCGGCAGATCCGGTGTTACCTGATCCAGGATCGCAGCGTAGCGACCAACCAGGTCGCCTTCGGATTTCAGATCACGCAGCACCACCTGGCAGGTCGGGCGCTGTATCAGATCGGCCAGCGGCGCGGATTGAACGGTGCCACGCGGCGACCAGAACGGGCTATAGACCATCCCTAAGCCAAACGGACCTTCACCGCTCTTGACGTCCGTCGCGTAGTTCCTGATCTTGTTGCCCTCGCAATCGAACACGATCACCCGATCGCCCGAGCCGGTCGTCAGCTTGACGCGCAGGCCACTATGCTTCCCCTTATCGTAGAAGATTGTCTCGTAGGTTACCTTCCGAACACGCTGGCCGGCGGCCTTGAGTGCATCCAGTTCACGCCGGAGAGCCTCATGCGCCTTGGGTAGCTTGGCGATATCATCCTGGCGCTTGGCTACCCACGTCGCAGGCTGACTGCGAAAATCCGTATCGTCGGGATAAATGCTGGTCACCATTATCACCTGGTTGCGCGGGTCGAGATGGACGACATAGTGATGCTCGTCGGCCGACTCATTTGGTCCTTCGCGCCAGGTAAAAATGCAGTGCGTCCCCATGCGGCTGCGCAGCGTATGTTTCAAGAACAGGTTCGAATCGAACATCCGGCGCTGCTCCTGATCGCCAGCCGTGTAGAAGCTAAACAGCACGTAGTAGCTGACTAGAAACAGGCGCGCGCGGTCCTCAGGCGATCCAGACGGAGTGAGCGCCGCCGCAAGATCGGCGTTGGTATCGAGCACGGCCAGATAATCGATACTCTCGATCGTCGGGTGGATTTTGTAATGCAGTTGTGCCGCGGCGTTGAAGCGCCTAACAGATGCGCGCAGCTCCGCGATTTGACTTTGGCGAAGCTGTTTCTGCGTCAAACCTTGTTGTAACATCAGAAGCCTCCTTCGTTTAGCTGCTCGCTTTGGTTCTCCATAATCGCTCGAACCACCTCAGCCACACGCCGCGATGCAGTCCCTGAGCATCGCCGACCCACAGCTCGATCCGCGGCGCGGCGACGACATGAACCGTGTAGATTGTCGCCGCGCCATCCAGTTCGGCGCCGCGCACCGGACGAAGCTGCGCGTCGTCGGCGCGCCATTCCCAGAGGTTGCCCTTGATTCCGCCAACATACAGCCGCGGCCCGGCGTCGTCGACCATATCGAGACTGTTGATGAGCGCATCCGAAATCTGCCGTGGCGCGGCCGCACCATCCAGCATGAACAATCCTTTGCCTGCGGCGATCAGCGTGCCCAGGCGGATCGACACATCGCGGACGAAGCCCTTGCTCAGCAGGTGCGTCCACCCACCACGCGGCGACCACTGCCAGAGCCCGGCCTTGGTGCCGACGAGCATGCATGTGGCGGATGCAGGGCAGTGCTCGGCCCAGGCAAGAAAAATCACTTTTTCGTCCGGAGCGCCTGCGAGCGGTGACCAGGATGCCCCATGATCGGCGCTCTGGTAGATCCCTGAGGTGCCGAAATCGCCCGCGTAGAGCACTCCTTGCGGCGATACGGCCAGCGCATCGACATAGTCGAACGGCAGACCGCTCCCGATCGGCTGCCAGCTTGTGCCCTGGTCATCGCTCCGATAGAGGCCATCGCCGCCGAGCGCGATATAGACCCGCCGCGCCTCTGCCGGGTCCAGACGCAGGCTGGATACAAAGCTGCCTTTGAGCTTGAGAAATTCCCAAGTCTGCCCGCCGTCACCGCTGCGCGCTACGCTCGAACCCACCGGCGCGCCCTGGCCCAGCCCGGCGTAGATCATGCCATCAGCGCCGCGCTCCAGCACCGTAACGGCCATGCCCGCGAGTTGATCCGATCGCTCCCATACAAACATCGGCTCAAACGGCCCACGCTCGCCCCAGATCGCCGCGGCCAGCAGCAGCGCCAGCAGCACGCCGACCGATGCGCCAAGTATCCGCAGCGCCTTCCGGCGGCCCTCGGCCGTGCTGCTGCGCGCCAGGAACTCCTGCTCCAGCAGATTTAGGTCCGCTTTGGCCTCACGTGCGACGCGCTGCGCCTCGGCCAAACGAGCGCCGCGATACAGAAAGCTTGGGTCGCGCCGGTGCGCGCGCCACTCCATCGCCGTCTCGGTCAGGCGGCGCAGCGCCAGCAGCCGCTCGCGGTTGGCCTCCAGCCAGCCGCGCAGCTCGCTCCAGTGGTCGATCAGCGCCTCGTGCGCCAGCTCGACCCGATCGGCCTCGGCGGCGATCAGCCGCACATCGCCGCGCGACAGAATGCCGATCAGCCGATCGACCTCCTCTGACGGCACGCTCGCCATGTGCAACTCGTCGCGCAGCACCCGCCGCCGGGTGTAGGTCACCTCTTCCTGCATGGCCACCAGCCGGATGAACAGGTTGCGCGCCAGGCGCTGCTGCGGCGCGCTCAGCTGCTGGTAGATCGCGCTGGCGCGCTGGTCGAGCGCGCCGCTCACACCGCCGATCGCCTCATACGCGGCGTGCGTCAGCTTCTGGCCGTCGCGGCGCTGCCAGAGCTGCGCCAGAGCAAACTGGAGCAGCGGCAGGGCCGCCGGCTGAGCGCGCGTATCGGCAAGCAGCCGCTCGACCAGCCCGTGCTCGAACTCCGCGCCGGCCCGCACGGCCGGCTGCACGATCGCGGCCTGGCGCGCGGCTTCGCTCATCGGCCGCAGCAGGAATTGGCCAATAACCGGCTGTCTGGGAATATCTGGGACATTCAGCCAGTGGCCCAGGAAATCGGCGCGTAGCGTCAGCACCAGGCGCAGGCGCTCGCCGGCGACGCCCGCAGCATCCTTCAGGTTGACGATCAGCTGGCGCTGCTGGCGGCGCAGCTCTTCCGGGGCGCCGACAACCTGCGTGAAGAGCTCCTCGATCTGGTCGACCACGATCAGCAGCCGTGTCTCGGCCAGGTGTTCGGCCAGCAGCGCCGAGATGCCGCTGACCAGGCCGTCGGTGCGTCGTGCCAGCCGCTCCTCCAACTCGTCGGCCAGATGCAGGCGCTGCTCGGGCGGGCCGAGCGTGGCCAGCTGATCGGCCAAAGCGCGCAGCGGCCGCGCGCCGGGCGTCAGGCAGAGCACGCGCCAGCCTGGTTCGAGCTGCGGTAGCAGCCCGGCCATTACCAACGAGGATTTGCCGCTGCCCGAAGCGCCGATCACCATCACAATCGGCGTGGCGCGCACCAAGGCCAGCAACTCGGCCCGCTCGGTGTCGCGGCCGTAGAACAGGCCCGCCTGGTCGCGGCCAAACGCCAGCAGGCCGGGGTAGGGCGAGGGCGCATCCGGATCGCCAAGGCCGTTGAGCAGCGCGAGCTGGCGCTCCAGGTCGTTGATCAAGCGCCGGGTTTCGTCAGTCTCGTTGATCATCGCGATCGGCGCGAGATCGACCCCGCCCTGTCTGGCAATGCGCAACTCGAGCGCCTGAAGGTTGCGTCGATAGGTATCGAGCAGCGCTTCAAGATGATTGCGATCGACTCGTTCGTTCACAGCCGCCCCCTCTGATCAAATCACCTGCTCTCTGGCTTCAAATACTGAACGCGATAGTTGCAAAATTTCGTTTGTTTGTGGTGCCATCGGGCGGACAAGAAAAAGACCGTGCGGGGAGCACGGTCGCAAGGAGCAGGACCAATTGGGTATATAGAGTCAGGGAGTAGAGACGCGTCGCGGGCGAGGGCCGGC
>DATFXE010000639.1:0-6067 GCA_035258585.1 Roseiflexaceae bacterium
CTTTACAGTTGGGGAGGTGCGGAGGGGGCACCCAGAGGGTACCCGGGCCCCTCCAAACCTCCCCAATGCTGGGGGTTTGGGGCGGCGAAGCCGCCCCAAACCCCCACCCAAAAGTGTAAAGTTCGCAAGAACCTTGTCTAAGTCGTCCTATTCAGCACTTAGGACATTCTGAGTCGGAATAAGGGCCGTGTTCAGGGCAGTCATCACCTGGTGCATCGGTTGGGGGTGGCTCAGAGCAGTTCATAGATCACCTCAGCTGGTCGATCAATAACTACTCAGATCATAGCGAACTGCTGCTTCTACGACCAAGCTTCGTATATTACGAGATGGCATCAGACGTGTCGCTATCACGCGATTGCATTGTGTCAGGGGGAGTGTGCTATACTAAAACGAGCGAGCGATCTAGGTAAACAATATAGGACTCACGCAGTTGGCGTTTTAGCGGGGGTCACCCAGAGGGTAGATGGGGCCGCAGGCCCCCGAGAACCTTCTTTTCCGCCCACCCGTGGCGGCTTTGCCGCCACGGGTGGGCGGAAAGAGGAGTTCTTTGGAGGGCTTTGCCCTCCAAACCTCCCAACTGCGTAACTCCTACAATAATGATGGGGAGCGGCCATGACCAGCACCAGAGTGATCGATAACCTGCGGCGGGTCGAGATATTTGCTGGCCTGAGCGACGAGGAGTTGCTGAAAGTCGCCGATCTGTGTAAGGCGGTGCGTGTCCCAGCCGATCGGACGATCTTCAACGAGGGTGATGGCGGCGATGAGCTCTATATCATCCACGAGGGCAGCGTTCGAGTGATGATCAACACGCGCGTCGCGGATGGCTCGGTCGCGCCGTCGACTATCAATATGCTGTATGCCGGGCAATGCTTCGGCGAGATGATACTGCTCAACAGCGCCGCGCGATCGGCGACAGTTGTGGCGGTCGATGCCGCCACCCTGATTGTGATCCGCGAGCCGGATTTTCGCCAGCTGTGTGATTCGAACCCGCGGATCGGCTATGTGGTCATCCGCAATCTCGCGCAGGATCTGGCCTACAAGCTGCGCTCCTCTAACTTGCTGCTGCGCGGCAATATCCGCTGGCAGCGCGGCGAGCTCGGGAAAACATGAGAAAACCTGACAAGATGACAAGATGACATTTGAGTATTGAATGTCATCTTGTCACCCCCTCATCTTGTCATCTTGTCAACTGGTAGGCTCGGCGATTGTGATCAGCCGGTGGCTCTCGTCCACCACCTCGCCGTTATTGATCACTTTGTCGCCAATGCACGAGACCATCGTGATCATCTCTTTATCCTTAGGCAGGATATAGTCGACCTCGTTGGGCAGTACCCAGATCTGCTGCTTGATCGCGTAGTTGTGCGCTTTGCCGGCTTGATCGTAGAGCACGACCGACGCGCCCGGCTTGAGCTCTTTGAGCCGCGCGAACGGCGCGGGGATCTTGGGCGTCTGCCGGAAGCGCAGGACATGGCCCCACAGCACGATATTATCGCCCTGGCCGGGCTGCGCGCTCAGGTTGTACCAGCCGACATCGTGGTTCGGCACGATCGGCACGCGGTTCTTGTCCAGCCCGACAGAAACGATTTTCTGGTCGATGCCGATGGCATCGATCACGATCCGGGTCGGCTCGCCGGGCTGCCCCGGTTCATCAGCTGCCGGCTGCGCGGTCGGGCGGGCGGCCTGTGTCGGCGCGGGCTGGCTCGCGGTGCTAGTGGCTGGTGTGCCGGTCGGCTCAAGCACCAGCGGCGCGGTTGGCTCGGCGCGGAACACCTCGTCGGTTGGGGCGGCAGTTTGCCCCGCCGCTGCTGAAGCTGTCGGAACGGCCTCGGCGGTCGGGGCGGGCGGGTTGGTGGCGGCGGCCGGGGTGGGGGCGCCGGTGGGCTGCTCAGCCTGCTGCGATCCACCACAGGCGCTCAGCACCACCGCAAGCAGCACGATAATCCAGCCATGTTGTCGCATCTGTTCTCTCCAGGATATTCTCAGTGATTTCTTTTCTTGTGCGCCGCCGTCTTACGCCTCAATTACAGGAGTTACGCGGTCACCTACTCGGCGGGAGGTTTGGAGGGCCCGGGTACCCTCTGGGTGCCCCTCCAAGATCTTTCTTTTTGGCCGGTGTCGGCCACGTTCGTGGCCGACACTGGCCAAAAAGAGGAGTTTTCAGGGGCGGCTTCGCCGCCCCCGAACCCCCACCGCGTAAGTCCTGTCAATTACAGGGCATATTCTCGGGCGGCGATTGCGTAACTCGTGCCAATTATACTATAGCATGAGCCTACAAAGCTGTGATAAACTTCGCAGTGTTGTAATAAGGATAAAAGCTGATCAGCGTCAACGAGCCGGCCGACAGCCCGCTCACGTCAGGATTTCAAGCCACTGGCTTCATCGAGGTCGATCGACAGCACGAGCTGTGGGTCGATTTGGCTGCGCTACCTTGAAAGGATGGATGGTATGTCTGACCTGCGCCCCGACCTGCTGGAACACCTGCGCGCGTATGACACACCCACGATCTGCAATTTGATCGAGCTGTTCGATGTCCGCCCGCGCACGGCCGGGTACATGGACGCGCGCATCAAAGCCTGCTTCCCCGACCTCCCGCCGATCGTCGGCTTCGCCGCGACCGCGACCTTTCGCTCCTCGACGCCGCCGCGAGCCGCCGACAGTTATGCCACCACTGCCGTGCAGGTCGAGCGCTTCGGCGAGCTTTCCGGCCCGCCGATCGTGGTCTTTCAAGACCTCGACGACCCGCCGGCCGCGGCGACCTTCGGCGAGGTGATGTGTACCACGTATCAATCGTTTGGCGCGGTTGGCCTGATCACAAGCGGGGCAGGGCGCGACCTCGATCAGGTGCGCGCGATAGGATTCGCCGCTTTTACGGCCGGCGCGATCTGCTCGCACGGCTATAGCCAGATTCTGCACGTGCATACACCAGTTCATGTCGGCGGTCTGGTTGTCTACCCAGACGATCTGCTGCATGCCGACCGCAACGGCGTCACCACAGTGCCGCGCGAGATCGTCGCCGAGCTGGTGCAGATCGCCGATGCGTTTGTGGCGGCCGAGGGGATAATCCTCGATGCGATGCGCGTCGGTCGGTCGTCGGTGGCGCAGCTCAGGGAGGCTCAGCGCGAGTCGAAGGCGCGGATTGCGGATCTGCGGGCGCAGGTTTCGCGTGCGGCTTCCGAGCCACGGTAGGCCAGTCGGCAGGCAGCAGCCGGTAGTAAGCAGTAAGCAATTGCCGACTGCTGACTGGCTCATGAGAGGCGTTCGCCGATGTTCTGCACTGCGCCACGCAGGGCGGCCAGGATCGTTTCGGGCCAGCTGCTATTTCCAAGCGCTGTAACGTACGCGCTGGCGTCTTTCGCCGTCTCGTCGGCATGTTCGCCGATTGCATCGCGGTGCTCCATGACCCAGCAGTAGAGGTCGGCCTCGGTGCGCCCGGAGAAGCGCTTGAGCACGTTCTGCTCGCGGATCACATGCACGATCGGGAGATACACGTTGTCATACCAGCTTGAGACCGCCTCGTCGCGCTCGATCGGGCGGGCGAGCTGCTGGCCGAGCGCATAGCGGTGCGCGTTGATATGCCGCACCAGGTCGAGGTAGCCGCCTAGCTCGCTGAATTGAATCCGCTCGTCTGGGCGCAGCGCGTGCAGGTCGGTCCATTCGAGAAAGTCGCTATACTCTTCTGCGAACAGCAGCGTTCGCACCGAGAGCTCGGGGGTCAGCGGCACATCTACCAGCAGTTCGGTCACGAAGGCGTCGATATGCGTCTGGCCCATCCAGCGCGCCACCGAGACGCGATGGTTGCCGTCGCGCACAAAGTAGACATCGCTAATCTTCCACAGGTCGACCGGCGGCAGGTCAATCGCTCGATTCATGGCTCGCTCGATGCTGCGCCAGCGATCTTCGACGGCTTCGTTGCGCGGCAGAAAGCGGCGGTCGAAGTCGCTGTAGCGCCCCTCGCTGCCGATAATATTGTTGACTGCTACGACCTGCCGGCCGAGCGCAAGTTGGCCGCGGATATTCAGGCGCGTGCGCACCGACTCGAACGCCAGCATGCCACTCGGCTGGCGGCGGATGGCGTCGAGGATCGCCGCCAGCATCGCTTTGCGGCGCGATTCGTAGAAGCGGGTTTGCATCATGAAATTGATCATCGCACGCCCGTACCTCTATGGCATAGTTTCAAAAACCGCATCGTATTATGACACACTTACGCAGTTGGCGTTTTAGCGCGGGCGCGGGGGCCTGCGGCCCCCGAGAACCTACTTTTTCCACCCACCTGTGGCGGCAATGCCGCCACAGGTGGGTGGAAAAAGAAAGGGGTTCCTTGGAGGGCTTTGCCCTCCAAACCTCCCAACCGCGTAAATCCTACTAATTATGACGAACCGCGCGCCGCTTAGGTGCCAGTATTCAGGTTCAGCCTGCGCTGGGAGGTTGGCGCTTAACACTGGCTCACCCGACCACACTCACGCGCGTGCGGGCGGCGAGCATGCCTAGGGCGCCGAACAGCGCCGCTAGGCTGCCCGCGCCGAAGAGCGCTCCAGAACCTAGATCGCGGTAGATCCAGCCGGCGATCACGCTGGCGATCCCTGTGGCAACCCCAAAGAATAACGTGCCGAACAGACTTTGGGCCGTGACCTCCATTCCCTTCGGCGCCAGCCGTTGTGCCTCGTCCACGCCGCCGGTCCAGAGCGCGGCGAAGCAGGGGCCGTGCAGTAGTTGGGCAGCCAGCGCCCAGCCGAGGTTGGGCGCGATCACATAGATCCCGGCGCGCAGGGCGTAGAGCAGCCCGGCGCAGATCAGCAGCGGGCGCGCGCCCCAACGCCGCAGCACCAGCGGCGCCAGGACCATCACCGGCAGCTCGCTGACGCTGGCGATCGCGATCGCCAGACCGATCTGCTCGCCGCTGGCGCCCAGATCCTGCAAGTAGAGCGCGAGAAATCCATTCACTGCGGCGTTGCAGCAGCCGCTCGCGGAATTGCAGTCCATCGGCGATCAACCCCCAGAGCGGCGTCGCGATGATCTGAAGCACGCCCGGGAGGGCGACCAGCAATCCGATCTGGGCTAGATCCAGCCCGGCCTGACGATAGTACAGACCAATATAAGGAAGGTAAAAGCCCATTGCCGCGAACCAGCAGAATTAGAACAGCTTGGGCGCGAGCAGTCGTCTTTGCATGGGTTGCTGGATGTCCTTGTTTCAATCGAGGAGCAATTCCTATTCTACACCCGCTTGGCCTTCCCGGCAATTCTCGAAATCGACGGGATTTTGCAACGCTTGACAGCAGATGTATAATCATATTGCAGCGTTTTACTCTTCCATATGCCTCATTCCTGTTCGATGCCCATGATCCGTGCGGCTGGCCGACCACGAGCTATCGGCCGTTTTCGAGACGCGTGCATTCGAACGACACTGGACTGCGTCGAATGACAGCGCCGAGGTGTTGGTGGCAGGTGGAGATACAGGCTTTGCCGTTACCACCGCCGAATTGTATACGCCAGCCGTCGACAAATGGCGCGATACTGGGAACATGAGCACCATGCGTGTGCGACATAGTGCCACGTTGCTGCCGGATGGTCGGGTGCTGGTGGCCGGAGGCTACGGCGGGTATGGGCAGGTGCTCAACAGCGTGGAGATCTTCGATCCTGTCAGCAATCGATGGCGCCCAGCGCGGCCGTTAGCCAGCGCGCGCGCCGGCCATACCGCTACACTGCTCAACGATGGAACCCTTCTGGTGGTGGGCGGCTACGGTGTAACTGGGCCGCTCAACAGCGCCGAGCGTTACGACCCAAGCGACGCGGTGTTGGGCAATCAGGGCTACTTGCCATCGTTCGTCTACGAGGCTGTGCCGCTTTTCCCAACAGCTCCGCCATTTTTCCCGACAGTTACGCCTTTTGTTGCAACCCCGACCCCTCATTCTAGCAGGTAGCTGGCCATGCCTATGCGATCGCGCTGGAAACTCGGGTACACTCTGGGAGGCGCGCTGTGCATGCTGCTGCTAAGTTCCTGCTTTTTGATCGCAGCGGTGATTGAGCGCGGCGAGGTGAGACCGCCGGATGTTAGCCTGAACCTGGGAAG
>DATFXE010000640.1:0-4861 GCA_035258585.1 Roseiflexaceae bacterium
CTTTACAGTTGGGGAGGTGCGGAGGGGGCACCCAGAGGGTACCCGGGCCCCTCCAAACCTCCCCAATGCTGGGGGTTTGGGGCGGCGAAGCCGCCCCAAACCCCCACCCAAAAGTGTAAAGTTCGCAAGAACCTTGTCTAAAGCGTACAACGTAAAAGCGGAAGCGTCCTCGCGAGTTTGGTAGTAGAGAGTGTAACCATGTCGAACGATCGACCGATATTGATCGATATGCCCGACCAACTCGTCGGAAGGCGCGTGATAGCTCGTCGCTACGCCGACGAGGATGCCAGCCCGCTGCATGCCACGATCGAGGCATCGCGCGCGCACCTTGCGCGCTGGCTGCCGGGCTTCGACCACGACCGCACGCTGGAGGATATCTGCGAGTCGATTCGCCGCGGCCAGGCTCAATGGGCGCTGCGCGAGAGCTTCAGCATGGGCCTGTTCTTGGACGATGGCAGTCTGCTGGGCGATCTGCGCCTTCGGCCTACCAACTGGCACATCCCAGCCTTCGACATCGCGTACTGGCTACGGCCCGACGCGCTGGGGCATGGATACGCCGGCGAGGCGGTGCGGCTGCTGACGAACTGCGCGTTCGAGCGCCTGCACGCCCGGCGCGTGGCTATCACCTGTGATCCGCGCAACGACCGCAGCGCGAATGTGGCCCGGCGCCTCGGCTATCCGCTGGAGGGGCGGCTGCGCAATAGCGCGATCGGACCCGATGGCCAGCTATGCGATTTACTGCTGTTCGCGCTGACCCCTGAGGACTACGCGCGGGTGTGCGCGAGCTGGCCGCAATCTTCATAGACGATAGATGATGGACGAGAGACGATGTTCCTGCGATCTATCGTCGAAAGGCGGAACGCAGGTACGATAAGCCTGCACGAAGCATCAGCGCCGCCCCCAACGCCGACACTGCCTAAATGATGGTCAAGACGCGGCCACCTGGCCGATCTCGGCGCTCGGTATGACACTCACGCGCCCTGGCAGTGTCAGGGCCAAAAACGCCGCAGGCACGCCCAGCAATGTGATCGCCTGCATCACCGGCAACAGCCCTACCTGATCGGCGAGCAAGCCGCCGATCCAGACGCCAAGCCCGCCCGCGGCGAAGGTGAACCCCAGGATCAGCCCGGCAGCGAAACCCTGGCGCGTGGGCAGCAGCCGTTGGGCGTGGACCACCAGCACGCTGTGCTGCCCGCCGATCAGCAGCCCGGCCAGCGCGCAGGCCACAAAAGCGGCTGCCGGTGTCGGCGCCCACAGACAGACCAGGCCGGCCGGTACGCTGAGCAGCAGCGGCCAGACGGTAGCGGCGCGCATGCCCTGGCGATCGGCCAGCTCGCCTGTCACTACATTCCCGATCGCCGCGGCCAGCATGAACGTGCCAGCCAGCGCGCCATAGGCCGCCGGGTCCCAGCCGCGGTCGGCGAACAGCTTCGGTAGAAAGGCCGAGTAGGCCGCCTGGATCGACGAGCGCACCGCCACCAGAACGACGAACGCCGTAGTCGCCATGAACGCGGCGTGCGCGACCGTGCGCTGGCCGCGCTGCGCGGCAATCGCGCATGCAGGGGCAGCCGGGGCGGCTAGCAGCAGGCCGGCCGGCAGCAGCGCCACCAGGCTGAGCGGAAGCACCCCTAGCGCGCCGCTGCTACGGAACAGCAGCCCGGCGATCAATGGCCCGAGCGCCAGGCCGACCTGCCCGCAGAAGAAGAACAGCGCGGTCGCGCTGCCGGCACGCGCAGGATGCGCCGCGGCGGCCGACGAGGCGCCGATCGGGTGAAACAGGCCCGAGCCAAGCACGCCAATCAGCAGGCAGGCCAGCAGTAGCCACCACGACTGCGCTACCGTAACGCCGAGAAACCACAGCGCCATCCAGATCGCACCGCCACCAGCCAGCAGGCTTGGCCGGCCCGGAAACCGATCGGCCAGCCAGCCAAACAGCGGCTGTGACAGCGAGCCGCCGAATGTAAACAGCGTCAGCGCCAGGCCGATCTGCGCATTGGTCAGGTGTTGCGACGTCGCCAGCACGGCCAGCAGCACCGGCACGATGCTGTTCAGCACATCGACCACAAAATGGCCGGACGCAAGGGCAAAAAAGAGCCGGTTACGGAAGAGTGCGAGCATAGATCACATTTCCATCTGCATAATTGAGAATTGAAAATCGGGTGCCCTCTGGGCGAATTGAGCTGGCTATGAGCGCGCTGTTGCCCAGGCGCGCGGAAACAGCGCATAATAGCGCCCATGCCGATCCAGGATCGTCGCGCCGCCCGGCAGCCCGATCGGCGCCACCGCCGGCAGCCCATGTGCGCAAGCGAATGCGATCGCCGCATGCTCGCGCTCGACCGGTGCCCGCTCGGCGTGGCGGTAGGCCCGCAGCACATAGCTGCCAGCGGCGCTTTCGACCACCAATGTGCGGTTGATCGTGCCATAATCGGGCGTGCTGATCGCATGCACCGCGCCGATCTTCCAGGCTCTCAGCATCTCTCGATCGTCACAGGAGACAGGAGACGAGAGATAGGCGCGATAGTCTCTCGTCTCTCGTCACCTGTCTCGCGTCCCCTATCTCTCGGCTGCTCGTCACTCATCGCTTGTCGCTTCGCCCGGCTCGTACCAGCCGCTGGTCGTCTGCAGCGCCCGCCGCCAGACATCGCGCTCGACCTCGAACGCCTCGCCCTGGAAGCGGTAATCGTGCTTGCGGATGAACTCGTCCAGGTCGGCCTCCAGCCGCCGCCAGATCGCCGCCTGGCGCGCGGCCAGGGCGCGCGCCGCCGCGGCATCGGCGGCGCGCAGCGTACCTGCCAGGTGGACGCGGCACAGCCCGGCCGAGGCATCGAACGCCGAGGCGAAAGACGCGTCGCGCAGGTTGTGCAGCAGGCCGATGATCAGCGGCGCCTCGATCCGCGGCCGCTCGGCGCACATGGGGCAGCCGGCCTGCGGTTCAATCCGCGCCGCAAGCCTCGCTCCAATTTTAACCGCCAAGGACGCCAAGAACGCGAAGGGTTGAGAAACGTTCTCGTCTCCTTCTTTGCGCTCTGTGCGCTCTTGGCGGTTCGAACCCCCCTCCAGCTCGGCGGTCATGGTGCGCAGGATATCGCGGCTGATGATCGCCACGCCCAGCGCGCTGCGGCCCTCGGCCAGCATAGAGCTGTGATACAGGCACAGCCCACGGCTGGCGCGCAGCGCGTCGCGCCGGCTGATATCGTTCACCTGGTCATACAGAAACAGGTCGACCGCCTTGCGTTCGGTCCGCTCGAGCAGGACGCAGAGCGGGCAGGCGGCCTGGCGCATGGCCTCCAGCAGGTCATCACGAGTGCGCGGATCGGTCACGGCGAATCTTCCCACTGCAATCAAAACAGCGCCATTGTACCACGGTCGCAAGTCGCAAGCCGCAGGTCGCAGTGACGAGATTGCGATCTGCCACCTGAGGCCTGCGACCTATAACATTGACTTTTTGTCATTGTATGTTAGCCGCGCTTTAAAGTTAAGCATGGCATGTCTTAAACAATCTCAATGACAATGAGCGTCCAATTATCTTGTCGATCGCTGCATTAGCAATTTAAAGGTTTGTTGGGCAGGTGTGGAGGGGGTTCGGTGGCTGCTCTGCCGCCGCCGAACCCCCTCCCCTACGAATCGATTGCAACGTCACAATCGCCTTTCAGGGATCTTATCTTAGACTCAAAAGGAGCACTCGTCGATGCATCACCTATCTCGCCCGGCCAATCACCGCACCTGGAGACACAGCCTCGCCCTGATCGCCACCCTCGCCGCGCTGGCAAGCTGGCTGCCGGCGCTCGCCGCCGGGCCGGCCGCCCTACTCAAAAACATCAACACCACTGGTGGCGGCATTCCATTCACTCCCGATAACTCCTCGTCGCCACAGCGCTTGATCGCGATCGGCGCGACGCTGTACTTCAGCGCCGACGATGGGACCAGCGGCCGCGAGCTGTGGAAGACCGACGGCACCGCCGGCAACACCAAGCGCGTCAAGAACATCAATGGCGGCAGCGCATCATCTAATCCGGCCGACCTACTCGATTTCAATACCCGGCTCTTCTTCACAGCGGACGACGGAACCGGCCGCACCGTCTGGCACAGCGACGGCACGACCAACGGCACAGTGCCGCTCACCAACACGACGGTCTTCTCCAATGCGGCGGATCTGACCAGATCGGCCGGCAGGCTGTTCTTTAGCGCGGCCGACAGCGCTCATGGCCGCGAGCTATGGAAGACCGATGGCACGATCACAAACACGCTAATGGTGAAAGATATCAACGGCGCGGCCGCATCCTCAAATCCGACCGACCTGACGGATGTGAACGGCACGCTGTTCTTCGCGGCCACCGAGCCGATCAGCGGCACCGAGCTATGGCGCAGCGACGGCACACCCCAGGGCACCCGGCCGGTCGCCGACATCAACCCGCTGGCTGGAGCGTCCTCTTCGCCCGCCCACCTGACGCAGGTCGGCAGCACGCTGTTCTTCAGCGCCGACGACGGCGCTAACGGCGTCGAGCTGTGGAAGAGCGATGGCACGAGTAATGGCACCGTCATGGTGAAAGATATCAACAGCGCCTTCCCTGGCGCCGCCTCTTCTCCTGCTAACTTGACCGCGGTCGGCAACACGCTCTTCTTTACCGCAAACGACGGCGTGAACGGCGTCGAGTTGTGGAAGAGCGACGGCACGAGTAATGGCACCGTCCAGGTCAAGGATATCTACGCCGGCGCATCCGACGCCGCGCCCGGCAACCTGACCGTCGTGGGCAACACGCTGTATTTCACAGCCAACGACGGCGTCAGCGGCATCGAGCTGTGGAAGAGCGACGGCACGAGTAATGGCACTGTCCAGGTCAAAGACATCTACCCCGGCGCG
>DATFXE010000641.1:0-8577 GCA_035258585.1 Roseiflexaceae bacterium
CTTTACAGTTGGGGAGGTGCGGAGGGGCCCGGGTACCCTCTGGGTGCCCCCTCCGCACCTCCCCAATGGTGGGGGTTTGGGGCGGCGAAGCCGCCCCAAACCCCCACCCAAAAGTGTAAAGTTCGCAAGAACCTTGTCTTACAGGTGATTGCGCCGCGCCTGGCGAGGCATTGTAGCGCAATCCCGCGAAGCTGTCACGGGCAGAGATGAATAGAGTGAAAGGTAGACGCAAGCCGCCACGAGCGCTCCTGTTGACGCCGCTGGTATACTACGGTGGAAGCCGCTCGCCACAACGCGCTTCTCTTCCAATATTCCGCCAGGCCTGGTTGTGCAACCTCCGCTGTCGCTACGCGTAGATCGTTTTCGGATTCGCGTGATTGAAACACTCTCATGACAATTAACCGCCATCCACTTCAGTCGATCGGCGTCGGCCAAAACTCGCGCATGCTGCCGGATGAGG
Organism: Roseiflexaceae bacterium; assembly: GCA_035258585.1. Classification (GTDB taxonomy): domain Bacteria; phylum Chloroflexota; class Chloroflexia; order Chloroflexales; family Roseiflexaceae; genus DATFXE01. The sequence continues at coordinate 461 of DATFXE010000641.1, forward strand.
CGGTGGTGCCCTACTGCGACGCACTGGCCGAGCGGCTCGGCTGGCTGGCCGACGCGCTGGGCTACGAGCAGAAAGAAGGCCGCCTGAGCATCGCGGCCGCCAAGGCCGCGCAGGCGTTCCTACGCGAGACGCGCGCGACGATCCTGGTCATGGCGCTCAAGCACGGCCGCCAGCTGCTGGATATCGAGCCGCTGCCGCTGACGATCGACCCGACCGAGTCGGGCATGCCGACGTTCAAGGACTTCTGGACGCTGCGTGAGGATCGCGAGCGTGCCGAGGAGCAGCTGCGCCAGATCCCTTCGCGCGAAGAGCTGCTGGCCCAGGCGACAGACGCGATCTACGCGGGACAGCGGCCGATCAAGCAGCAGATCCTCTGGCTCCAGCGCGCCTACATGGAGCGCCTAGCCACCACGCCGGTGGTCGCCGACTTTCGCCAGCAGGAGCCACTCCGCTTGAGCGAGAAGAAGAGCGAGCGGCTGTATGCGATCAGCTGGACCGGCGTGATCCACAGCGTCAATTTGTTCGAGTGCGTCACGCTACATTTCGAGGAGCACGGCGCATGGCACGTTAGTGGCGGAATCGGCGAGCTGCGCGCCCTGGTGGACGACCTGGCCGGCGGGCGGCACAGCCTGCCTGAGATGATCGGGCTGATCAATGAGGCGCCCTGGATCGTGCCACGGGCGATCGAGCGAGTCACGATCGGGCCGTACCACCACGGCTGGACGGAGAACGACGAGCTGGTCCAGCGCGCCTTCGCGGCCGCCAACGGCGCCGAGCCGTGGATGCTGCGCGCCACGATCGAGCGCGCCGCGACCACCAAGATGGCCAAGCGCAGCACCGTCGACGTGCTGTTCGGCCGCACGCCCATGGAGGCCGGCCCAGCGGTGTGCTACCGCGTGCTGCTGCTGCCGCTGGCGATCAAGCAGCTGCTGGGCGATGCCGACGAGGATGGCCAGCCCTGCGCCGTGTATGGGGTGTCGAGGCAGGGGGATCTGGTGTGCTGACTACACGCATCGAATGAATTCGTTGAGGAGCCAGACTGTGACAACTCGCGACAACGTCCATCCCATCAGCGACGCCGACCTCGACGCGCACCGCGACGACGCCGAGTTTCGCATGCAGAACGTCCCGATGCGCGGGGTCTCGTACGATCTGCTCGGCGAGCTGCGCAAGCTGCCTGGCGTGGGCGGCTATTTGCTGAGCGAGCCGGCCAACCGCGTGTTACACGTGCTGCGGCGCGGCCTGTGCCTGTACTACGAGCTGTACGAGGAGCTGAGCGCCAAGGTCGATGTGCGCCAGTCCACCTTCCTTGGCAGCTTCGCGCTGTTTGGCATGGGCGCGCTGATCGCCCACGAGCTGCCCGCGCCCGAACCTGGCCTGAGCCGTGACGAAGGCGGCGAGGGCCTGGCGTCGTTTCCCAAGCCCGATGGCGCGTTCTTCAAGGTTGGGCTGGGGCCGGACGATGACCTCAAGGGGGTACTTTCATTCTACTTGAAGGCCATCACGCAGACCGCCGCCGACGGTGGCCCGATCGTCGAGAACGGCGCCGACCTGGTCAACCTGACGCGCGACTACTTCATCGCCGCGCGCGACCAGCTGATCGCCGCCGCCGAATCGCATCCGGCCGAGCTGCTGGCGCAGGTCGAGGGTGCGCCGATCCGGATCGGCGATCTCGAGCTGCGCGGCTTCGCCCTTTCCGAGGGCGGCCAGAGCGCCAAGATCGAGTTCACGCCGGTGCTGCCCGAGCAGATCGTCGGCAACACCGCCGCCAAGCGCGCGCTCATCCGCTATGTCGATCGCCTGGCGCTCTACGACGCCGCACGCGGCTTCAACCCGATCCTCGAGCTGGGCGGCCTGCCCAGCACTGTGCTGTTCGATGGCTTCCCCGGCACCGGGAAAAGCTCGCTGTTCCGTATGGCTATGACCCGGATGACTACGCGCGGCGAGCAGGTTAGCCTGCCGGTCCGCTTTGTCTCGATCGATCCCGGGATTAAGGATGAATATTACGGCAAGACCGCCAAGCTGCTTACCGAGAAGCTTGCGCTGGCGCGCGACAAGAGCGCGCTCACGCTGGTCTTCTTCGACGATATCGACCTGCTGCTGCTCTCGCGCGGCGACCCTGGCCTGGGCGGTTCCGACAAGGATGTGCTGAACATCACCATGCAGTTCCTGGATGGCGCGTTCACCGTCAATAGCGGCAACGCCCAGACCTACGCCGCCACCAACGAGCCGACCGCGACCGACTCGGCCCTGCGACAGCGCTTCCATCACCGCGAGGCGATCGATGGGCCGGAGGATTGGGACGATTACGCGGCGCTGATCGGGATCAAGCTGGCGCACCAGATCAAGAATGGCCTGGTCAAGGTCTCGGGCGAGCCCCCGACGGTTCAGCAGGCCCAAAATGCAGGGGTTGGGAGTCAGGAGTTGGGGGTTAGAGGTATCATCGATCGGGCTAGATCCCTGATCCCCAACTCTCAGCTCCCAACTCCCGGCCATATGAGCTGGCGCGAGCTTGGCGAGCTGTGCGCCGAGTTCAAGCGCAAGGACCCGCGCTTTACCGGCAGGCCGATCGAGAGTGTTACGCAGAAATTGCTTTCTGAGAGCGCCGATTTCGATGTGCCTGAGGAGTGGTTCGAGAATCCGGCGATCTTCTTGCAGAGGAGCTATGATGAAAAAGTCGCGCTCGCACGCCGCCTGTACCGGCCGATCACGGGCGAGATGATCGCGGCTGAGCTGGAGCGCTACTTCAACTCCGAGCAGCGCTACGCCGATGAGGCGCGCATGCAGCGCGCCGAGCGCATGGCAGCCGAGCTGGAGGCCCAGATCGCAGCGCGGGATCTGGTCAGCCGGCGTGCAGGTGGGCAGTGATCACGGATCTCGCCGGGATGCGCAGCGTGGCCGGATGGCCGCTGCGCTCCCGTGTGCCGTTCGTGAAGAAATAGCTCGCACCAGATAGTACACCTATGAGCAAACTACCCTGGCACGGCCCGCTGTTTCCAGTCAAGGGCCACCTGGCCGAGCGCTACGCCCTGGCGCTCAAGCATATTGCCAAGCGCGACTGTCCGCTCCAGGAGTTTAACGTCGATCGGCTGGGCTGGAGCCCGCAGCTGGCTGCCAAGCTGGGCGACGACTACCTGGGCGATGCGGCGCTACGCTACGCGATCATTCTCTCGCCCGATCAGTCGGCGGCGCCGCCGGTCCACCGCCGTTTTTCCTACGAGGCCGCGCTGATCGAGGAGGTCTATCTTCAGGCCCGGCCGGCGCTGCTGAACCTGGTCGAATACGAGCCGGTGGTGGTCGAGATCGACGGCGGGATCACGTTCTGTCGCGTGGCCGGCGACCTGCTGGGCATCCACGCGGCGCTGGCGCGCGTCGATACGCCGCGCGCTACGCTGGCGCATACGCGCGAGCTGCTGGAGCTTGGGCACGGCCTGGGCGACAAGGTGCGCCTGCTCGACGACGGGTATATCGATCAGATGCTGGCATTGGTGAAGGAGGTGGGCGACCCGCGGCGGCGGCCGCTTCCGCCCGGCATCCGTGTGGCGATTGGCTCACTGTGGGGCGATGTCGACGGATCGGCGTATGTGCTGCGGCCGCCTCCTGGCAGCCCACGTCCCATCCTGCTGATCGCCACCCGGCCGAGTAAGGTCGGCCGTGGGATGGCGGTTACGCCACTGGAATTGGACGAGCCGCGCGTCGTCGACGTGCTGTGCGAAGAGGGCTTTCTGCATTACCACAACGCGCCGATGCTGCTGCCCAAGCGCCTGGGCGAGCTGGAGATCGACGCGCTGCTGGCAAGCGACGAGGGCGCGCCGGCCGCCGATGGCACGGCGCGGCGACGCCAGCTGGCCGGCAGCACGGCTGCGCAGGCTGCCTTGCCGCCGCTCTACTGGGAGCTGGACTCTTTGGAGAAGCGCCTGGGCTCCGGCGGCGCGCTCGATCCGGCCGATTTGTCGGTCGAGGCCCGCTGGGCGCTCGCCACACCCGCGCGCGAGCCGGATGTGGTCGGCCATCTGCTGGCGCGCTTTGTGCGCTACGACTACCGGCTGCTGGTCCACCATCATCGCCGGATCGTCGAGGCCGAGTGGAGCCGCTACAGCGACGCAAAGCGGCGCTACCTAGCGGCGACTTTTCCGTACATGATCCAGGGATTTGTACATCCCCCCGCGAATTGATTGGGCCGGGCATACGTTTGCATGGTAGAACGTTTGAAGGTTGCAACGTTCAACGTTCTAGCATGCAAACGTGCAACCTTAGCTAGGAGGCAGGCGAGCACGCCTGAGCAAGACTGTATGGATCTCTACTCACTCGATCTGGTCAACCAGGCCACCACCAACTTATTCATTGGGTTCGGTTTTGCGCTGGTCAACACGATTGTGCGCTATTTCGTGCCGCGCCTCCCGCAGGTCATCTCGGTTCTGCGCTGGAATAACCGGACTCGCGCGATCATCCTGGCCTACCTGATCGCGCTGGTGCTTCAGCTGGCGACCTCGCCGTTTTTCCGCTCGCTGATCCATCCGGTCACGTATGAGCTGGCATGGTCGCCCTACCAGGCGGTCTTCAACGTGCTGGGCGTGATTGTCATGGATCTGATTCTGATGGCCTGGGGCGGGATGCGGCGTGGGGCGGAGATCGGCCGCAAGCAGTTTGATTCGGTAAAGGCTGCTGCAGCCGATGGCCTTAGCGATGTGAGCGCGCGGCTGGCGCTTACGCCGGAGGGGCGCGAGGAGCAGGCGGCGCGCACGAAGGCCGAGGACGAGGCCGAAGCGCAGGCCAGCGCCGAGCGCAAGCAGCGCATCGACGACCGGTTGAAGGATTACTGAATCCCAACTGCCACAGAGCAACGGGCGGCTGGGGGGTTGAGAAGATACTGCGCGCTTACTCAGATAGGAGGTTTGGAGGGCTTTGCCCTCCAAGATGCATTTGGTTTTGCACCTGGTTCGGGCGGCTTTGCCGCCCGAACCACCCACAAAACAGAAACGTCTCGGGGGCCTTTGGCCCCCCGCATCCCCACCTGGCGAGTTTGCCAGCAGTATCTTGAGAAGGTTGCTTTGCGACCTTCTCACCCCCCCAGTCGCCTACAGATTTGGACAATAAAATGCCCCAAATCGCCTTGCCGTTGGCCTGGCTTTCTGCTACACTATAATCGCTTTCTACTCCGACATCAGTACAGGCGTTTGAGCATCCAGAACGCTTGAAAGCATGGGATGCCGATCGCTCAGCCAAAGGGCCGGATCTGGCCCCGATCGACAGCAACCCGCCGAGGTGAGACGTGAGCGGGAATCGCTCGAGTCCGTGGTTGGCCGACCACGTCATCTTTTTTAGCTACCGCTGGCTGTCCTGGTTTGCGACGGCGGCGCTGGTGGTGCGCGTCCAGTGGGCAGACTATCAACCCTTGCTGCTCGCGACCGGCTTGCTCAACCTCCTCGCGACATTGTATGCGCAGCGCTACGTCCGAATCGTGCAGCGCAGCTTCCTAGTGATGGGCTTTGATGTGCTGTATGCGGTCGTGGTGCTCATGGTCAGCGGCGGCTGGCATAGCCCATTTATCTTCTATGCCTATAGTAGCCTGGTGCTGCCGGCTTTGCTGTTCGGCTGGCGTGGCGGGATCATGGCTGGCCTCGCTTTTGCGCCGCTGACGGCGGCCGCGCTGTGGGCGATCGGCGATTCGCCGGCCGATCTGGTCACCGAAAGCGGCTGGCCTCGGCTGGCGAGTTTGATGGCCGGGCCGGTGCTGTTCGGCGGCCTGCTGCCTGGCCTGGTCGAGTTGCTGCGGCGCGGCGCCGCTCGCCGCCGCAGGGCGCGCGCGGCCCCGCTACCACGCTTGGAACGCGAGATCGGCGCCGAGGCGCCGCGCTTTACCGCTGTTGGCCGCGCGCCCGGCCGCACACACCAGAACCTGCCCGAAGACGCGCCGCTGGCCGCTCAGGCCACTAAGATCCGCGCGGCCGAGCAGAGCGTCGAGGATCTGCGCCGGGTGATCTTTACCGCGCTGCCGAGCATGGATATGGATCTTGGGCCGGCGCTTGATCTTCTCGCGCTACGCTTCGGCCAGCACACCGGCACCACTGCCCGCGTTACGCTGCTCGGTCGCACCCGCGCCGTCAGCCCGATCCATCGTGGGCTGCTGGTGCGCCTGGCTCAGGAGTCGCTGCTCAATGTCCAGCAGCATGCCCACGCCGGATCGGCCGTGCTGACATTGCGCTATGATGCCAGCTCGGTGGCGCTGTTGATCCAGGATGATGGTGTCGGCCTGCTCGACGGCACCCACGAGCGGCCGGGCCTGCACGCGCTGCGGGCCATGCAATACCGCCTGGCTGAGTTTGGCGGCCGGCTCGACGTCTTCGAGACCGAAGGCGGCGGCGTAACGGTCCGCGCTACGATGCCTCTCGAATGAGATCTCGATATATTCTGCTGAGACGTGAAACGCGATCCGGCGCAGCTGGTCGCGCTTCACGTTTTGTGTCTCAGCGCTCCGTCAGGAAAGTGCGCTGATTGTGTCACTCATGTGTTTCACTTGATGGCCACTTTTCAGGTATAATCGGATCGTAGAGCGAGATTGGGTGAGGTCTGGGCGGATGCAGCGTGTCCCCCTGCTTCCCCAAGGGAAAGGTATTCGCACCCCTATGCGTTATTTCGCGCGTCTTCTCGTGCTCGTCGCTGCGCTCGCGCTGATCGTCTATGGAATGATGCAGCCAGTCGATCAGGACCGGCGCTGGCTGTTGGCGCTCTGGCTGGCCGCACCGCTGCTGCTGGTGTTTGCTCGCCTGGCGCTGCATGCGCCGCCACGTGGCACTGCACGCAGCTTGTATAATTTAGGTCTCGTGGTAGGCGTGGGATTTGGCTTGCTCTCGCTCCAGCTCATGCGTCAGCAGTTCGTGCGCGCGGGCGAGATAGCCGATGCCGTGTATGTGGATGCGCAGACTGGGCAGACCACCAGCAACGTCCGGCAGGTGATCAAATCGCTGCGCGTGCAGCGCGGGAAGATGTTCGATCGGACCGGCGCGCTGCTGGTCGACACAGCCGTGGTCGCCAATTCCTTTGCGGCGCGCACTTACCCACTGGCTCAACACTTCGACCCGGCGGCATTCGGCAATATCATCGGCTTCTTCAGCCCGCGCTTCGGCCAGTCCGGTCTTGAGGCTACCTATGGCCCCTACCTAAGCGGCGAGCGCGACACCTACAGCCAGCTGCGGAACAGCGTGCTTGGTAAGCCACAGGTTGGCGACGACCTGCAGCTAACGATCGACGCGCGCCTGCAGGCCGAGGCCATGCGGCTGCTCGGCGAGCGTGGCCGCGGGTCTGTGGTGGTGTTAGATCCTAAGACCGGGGCGGTGCTGGCGATGGCAAGCAATCCTGGCTTCGATCCTGGCCAGCTGGCCTTCAACCCGGCGGCCGATCGCGATCAGGAAAACGCGCGAATCGACGCCTACTGGAAGCAGATCAACAGCGAGGGCGCCGGCCAGCCCTTGCTCAACCGCCCGACACAGGGGCGCTACCCGCCTGGGTCGACCTTTAAAACTGTTACCGCCGTTGGGGTACTGGAACATCCGAACGAAGGCAGGCCTGACGAAATTCAGTGCTTCAACGAGTACGACACCGGCGAGCCAGGCGCGCCGCCAGTGGTCAACGCGGTGCCCGATCTGGCACGTCTGACCGGCGATCCGTCGAACCTGGAGCGGGTGTATGCGTATTCATGCAACGTCGCCTTCGCGCAGTACGCGCTGCGGCTCGGGCCGCGGCTGCTGGCCGAAACGGCAAGCGCGTTCGATATCTACGAGCCTAAGGACGCGCCCGATACCTACGGCGGCTTTACCGATCTGCCGACTGAGGCCAGCACGCTGTACAAAGATTTCGGCTTCCTGAACAACAGAGCCGCGCTGGCCGACACCGGCTTCGGCCAGGGCCAGCTCGAGATCACGCCGCTCCAGATGGCAATGGTCGCCGCGGCGGTCGCCAACGATGGCTGGATGATGGAGCCGTACCTGGTCGATCGGATCACCCGGCCCGACGGCAGCCTGGTCGTGGCGCATGGGCCGCGCGCGATCCGGCGGGCGATGTCGAGCGCTATTGCCGCGACGATGCGGTCGAATATGCGCGCCGGCGTCTCCTACGGC
>DATFXE010000642.1:0-12184 GCA_035258585.1 Roseiflexaceae bacterium
ACGGATTTGCGATCGGCTGTACGAAGGGAGGACGCAAGCTATGATAGCGCAGCAACAGGCGGTGCATCAAAGAAAGCGCAGCTCCTTGCGCCGGCGCTCAATCTTGCAAGGCTACCTGTTTATCGCGCCGGTGGTCCTGGGATACCTGATCTGGGTTGCCGGGCCGATGCTCATGGCGATCTGGCTGAGTCTGACCGAGTGGAATCTACTGCAGCCGCCGAAATATGTGGGCCTCAGCAACTATCAGCTGATGTTCCAGGATGAGCTGTTCTGGAAATCGCTGTCGGTAACGCTCTACTTCACGCTCGTCTCGGTGCCGCTGTCCCTGGCGATCAGTTTCGCCGTGGCGCTGCTGATGAACGTCAAGGTGCGCGGCATCGCCGTCTTCCGAACGCTGTTCTACCTGCCGAGCATCGTCCCGGCGGTGGCGAGCGCGGTCCTGTGGGTCTGGGTGTTGAACTCCGAGTTCGGCCTGCTGAACTTCCTGCTGCGCACGCTTGGCCTGCCGAAGGTGCTCTGGCTTCAAGACCCACATACAGCCATGCCGTCGCTGATCCTGATGAGCCTGTGGGGGATCGGCGGCACGATGGTGATCTATCTCGCCGGCCTCCAGGGCATTCCGCAGCACCTCTACGAAGCGGCCGAGATCGACGGCGCTAACTACTGGAATCGCTTCCGCCATGTGACGATCCCGATGATGTCGCCGGTGATCTTCTTCAACCTGGTGATCGGGCTGATCGCGGCGCTCCAGACCTTCACACAGGGCTACCTGATCACGCGCGGCGGGCCGCAGAACTCGACGTTGTTCTACGGCCTGTATATCTACCGCAGCGCTTTCCAGGACTACAAGATGGGCTACGCCGCCGCGCTTTCCTGGGTGCTGTTTACGCTGGTGCTGCTGCTGTCCTTGTTCGTCTTTCGGCACCTGGGCCGCCTGGTCTATTATGAGGAGTCGCGCTAGCGCATTTACGATTTACGATTATCGCATTGCGCGCCCTGCATGTGCTGTAGATGTGGCTGAAGCACGAACAGGTCGCCTGGAAATGCGCTAGCGGAAGGTGAAGCTATGGCTACTGGTCTTGGCGATGGGGCGGTGCGGCTGCCGGCGACGAAGCACACGCGGCTGGGGATCGGCCGGCGCCGCGCCCGGCTGCTAGAGCGCGCCCTGGTCTGGTGCTGCCTGTGTGGCGGCGCGATATTGATGACCATCCCATTTCTCTGGATGGTGAGCACGTCGTTGAAGCAAGACTCCCAGATCTGGCTTTTCCCACCGGTATGGATCCCAAGCCCGGTGCTCTGGCAGAACTACACCGAGGCGCTGACGATCCTGCCATTCGGTCGCTACGCGCTCAACACCGTGCTGATTACGGTCCTGACGACGGTTGGCGTCCTCCTGTCGTCGTCGCTGTGCGCCTATGGATTCGCACGCATGCAGTTCCCCGGGCGCGATCTGATCTTCATGGTGGTCTTGAGCGCGATCATGATCCCATACGCGGTGCTGCTGATCCCGCAGTATATCATGTTTCGTTATCTGGGCTGGATCGATACCTACCTGCCGTTGTGGGTGCCGCCCTGGTTCGGCGGCGGCGCTTTCAACATCTTCCTGCTGCGTCAGTTCTTTCGAACGATCCCGGCCGAGTTGTCCGACGCGGCGCGGATCGACGGCGCCTCTGAACTCAAGATCTACTGGAACGTCATCATCCCACTGGCGGGCCCGGCGCTGGCCACGGTCGCGATCTTCACCGTGCTCAATACCTGGAACGACTTCCTGGGGCCGCTGGTCTACATCTCGTCGCAGGATAAATTCACGTTGGCGCTTGGGCTGGCGCAGTTCCGCGGCCTGTATGCGACGCAGTGGCAATATCTGATGGCCGCCTCGACGGTCGTGATCGCGCCCACGTTGGTGCTGTTCTTCCTGGCCCAGCGCTACTTCGTGCAGGGCATAGTATTGACTGGATTGAAAGGATAAGAATGATAGCCGCTTTGCAGCTGAGTAAAGGAAGCAGAACTTGAGCACTTCACCCGTTCCATTCGAGCCGTCTGCGGCTGAACCGACAGCCGATCGCGGGGTGCGCCAGCGCTACGCGCCGCTCGCGCTCACCGCTGTGACGATCGCCGACGATTTCTGGGCGCCACGACAGCGAGTCAACCGCGAGCATACCATCCCGCATATCTACCGGCAGCTGCTCGAGACCGGGCGGATCGATGCGTTTCGGCCCGATTGGGCCCCCGATGCGGCGACCCGGCGGCGCGACTCATGGGGCGGGACGGCCGTGATGTTCTGGGATTCGGATGTGGCCAAGTGGGTCGAGGCGGCTAGCTTCAGCCTGGCGACCAACCCCGACCCGCGGCTCGACGCGCTGCTCGACGAGGTGATCGCCCTGATCACCGGCGCGCAGCAGGCCGACGGCTACCTCAACACCTGGTTCACCGGCATCGACCCCGCGAACCGCTGGAAGAATTTGCGCGACTGGCACGAGCTGTACTGCGCCGGCCACCTGATCGAGGCGGCTGTGGCGCACTTTGAGGCCACCGGCAAGCGCTCGCTGCTGGATGTGCTCTGCCGGTTCGCCGACCATATCGGCGCGCAGTTTGGGGCTGAGCCTGGCAAGCGGCGCGGCTACTGCGGCCACCCCGAGATCGAGCTGGCGTTGGTCAAGCTGGCGCGCGCCACCGGCGAGCGGCGCTATTTGGAGCTGAGCCGCTACTTTGTGGACGAGCGCGGCAGGCAGCCGCACTACTTCGACCAGGAGGCGATCGCGCGCGGCGACGACCCGGCCAAGTTCTGGGCCAGGTCGCATGAGTACAACCAGTCGCACCTGCCGGTGCGCGAGCAGCCCGAGGTGGTCGGCCACGCCGTAAGGGCGGTCTACCTGTACAGCGCTATGGCCGACCTGGCCGGCGAGTATGGCGACGCCAGCCTGCTCCAGGCCTGCCAGCGGCTGTGGACGCATCTGACGACCAGGCGCATGTACGTGATGGGCGGGATCGGCACATCCAGACACAACGAGGGCTTCACCAGCGACTACGACCTGCCCAACGAGAGCGCCTACGCCGAGACCTGCGCGGCGATCGGGCTGATCTTCTGGGCCCAGCGCATGCTTGAGCTCGACCTCGACCGGCGCTACGCCGACGTACTGGAGCTGGCGCTTTACAACGCGGTGATCAGCGGTGTGTCGCTGGATGGCGAGTCGTTCTTCTACGACAACCCACTGGCCAGCGACGGCAAGCATCATCGGGTACACTGGTTCGGCTGCCCATGCTGCCCACCCAATTTGGCGCGCCTGCTCGCCTCGCTTGGCGATTATGTGTATGCCCAGAGCGCTACCGACGCAGTGGTGCATCTCTACGTGCAGGGCTCCGGGCAGTTCCAGCTCGGCGGCCAGAGGGTGACGCTGCACCAGGAGACGCGCTACCCCTGGGATGGCGCGGTAGCACTGCGGGTCGGGGCCGAGCAGCCTGTGCGCTTTGGGCTGCGGCTGCGCCTGCCGGGTTGGTGCGCTGCGCCGCGGCTGGCGGTCAACGGCGCGCCGATCGATCTGGCCGGCAGCGTGGAAAAGGGCTATGCGCGGATCGAGCGCGAGTGGCGCGATGGCGATGTGATCGCGCTCGAGCTGCCGATGCCGGCGACACACGTGTACGCCCACCCGGCGGTGGCCGCCGACGCCGGCAACGTGGCCATCCAGCGCGGGCCGCTGGTCTATTGCCTGGAACAGGCCGACCAGCCTGTGCCGCTCGATCGGGTGGCGCTCCCACAAGCGTCGCAGCTCTCCGAGCGCTTCGAGCCGGATCTGCTCGGCGGCGTAATCACGCTGGTTGGGGCGGCCCTGGCGCTCGACACTGCCGACTGGGAAGGCCAGCTGTATCGCGCAGCGCCGCCCGACACACAGCCTTGTACGATCACGGCCATTCCCTACTACGCCTGGGATCACCGCGCGCCGGGCCGGATGCGCGTGTGGGTGCGCGAGGCGACCTAGCGCCTAGGGCGCGGGAGTTGGGAGTTGGGGTTCAGGAGCTGATCTTTTTGGCCCATATATTGAATCATGTCGATATGGTGAGGGCGATATGGCATTTCACATACGCCGCGCAGTGCCTGATGACGCGCCGGCGATCGCTCGTATCTACAACCAGGGCATCGCCGATCGCGTGGCCACATTCGAGACGAGCCCGCGCTCGGCTGAGGATGTGCGTGCCTGGTTCGACGGCGTGCACCCGATCGTAGTGGTCGAGGAGGCGCAGGATGTCGTGGCCTTTGCCTCGACCTCGACCTACCGGCCACGCCCGTGCTACGCCGGCATCGCCGAGTTCTCGGTGTATGTCGCCCGCGAGGCGCGCGGGCAGGGCGCCGGCCGTCTGGCGATGGAGGCGCTGATCGGGGAGGCCGAGCGGGCCGGGCTGTGGAAGCTGGTGTCGCGGGTGTTTGTGGAAAACGTGCCCAGCCGCGGGCTGCTGCGCTCGCTGGGCTTCCGCGAGGTCGGAATCTACGAGAAGCACGGCCGGCTCGACGGCGCCTGGCGCGACGTGGTTATCGTCGAGCGCTTGATTGAGGCGAATACATAAACATGGAGTACAAGCCATGAATGAATCTACTTTCCTGTTGCCGTGATCGGCGCGGACCCGGTCGGGCTGGCGGCCGCCGCGCACTTGGTCGGGAAGGGCGAGACTCCGATCGTCTTCGAGGCCGGTGACGGCGTCGGCGCGAGCATGCGCGCCTGGGGGCTAACCTCCTCATTTTTCGTTGTGGTCTCGAGAAGGTATTTATCTTCGGCCGTGGGCCCTTGCGAAAGTAGGCCAACTGGTACAGCTAGATCGGTCGCCAGCAGCTCAAGCAGGGCCGCCTGGTCAGGTATCGCCTCGAGCACAGGTTGGCAGCGCGCCAGGCCCTGGGTGATCCGCTCCTGATACTCCAGGTCGTGCGGCGCGGGCGATCGCACGATCCGCTCGACGTCGAAGGTATCGTAGCGGTAGCGGCGGCAGACGCGCGGCTCCGGCAGCTCGACGAGGCGGTCCAGGCATGTCACGGCCAGTTGATCGAGCGTGCCAACCACCTCCAGGGCATAGCGCAGCGTCACCAGATCGAGCCAGCCGACGCGGAAACTGCGCTGCCATGCGCCGTAGCCGTTGCTCGGGTCGGGCAGCGCGCGCGTCAGGTCGGCGTCCTCGGTCACCAGCGGCCCAGCCCCATGCCGTGTCGAGTAGGCGCGCGTAATGCCGATGCGGGTCACGTTTCCGGTGTAGCCGGCCTCTTTTAGCAGCTGGTCGGCGTTCTCCAGCGTGGTAGTGCTCCAGGTCGTGTGCGGGTGGAAGCCGTGCCACTCGTCCAGCAGCACGCCCTGCGCGCCTTCGAAGACGACCGCGCCGGGCCGCCGCATGATAGTATGCAGGAATGTGCCCGGTACTATCCGGGCTTGCCGCGCGAAGTCGCCATAGGCGTCGCTCAGCCAGTCGCACCAGCTGTGGTCGATCAGCGGCTCCTGCTCGCGCGCGGCATCGGGGCTGTCGGGCAGGCGCCGCAGCAGCGCCTGTACCTTCGCCAGGTTGACCTCGCGCAGGAAATGGAGCTTGGCGCGCAGCAGGTCGGGGTTGCGCAGGTCGCCCATGAACAGCACGCGCTGGCCGTGCTCCAGGTAATCGACCATCGTCTCGCCGATGCCCATGCCGCAGCTGCCGTGGCGTCCATCGCCGCGGGCCAACTCCTTCAGCCGGTTGGCGGCGCGCTGGAACGGTGTGATCACCAGCGCCCGCTCGTCGATCGTCGTGCGCTCGAAGGCGTCGCTCACGCCGATCGCCTGGAGATGCTGCTCCTCGGCGACCATCGCCAGCGGGTCGATCAGCATGAAGCGCGAAAGGTGCGTCGCCGCGCCGGCCAGTGTGCCGCTGCCGAACTGGGCGAACACGTGCTCGCGCCCCTTTGGCCCGGCTGTCACGACACGGTGAGCTGCCTGCGCGCCGCCGTTGTAGCGAACCACCGTGTGCGCGTCGTGTGCGCGGGTCAGGAAATCGACGACCGAGCCTTTGCCCGCGTCGCCAAAGCCGAGATCGACGGTGAGGAATGCGTGCTGCATTGTGCATACTCCTGATTGGGAGTTGGGGGTTAGGAGTCGGGAGTTGGAAACACGATCGTCGTAATCATCGTGACCGTGGGTGTCATCGAGTTCGTTGATACTTTCTCTAACCCCCAACCCCCAACTCCTATCCCCCGGCCTATAGTCGCCCGTCGTCCAAGCTCAGCGCAACGCTGGCTGGCAGCGTGCCGGATGCGATCCGCACCAGCGGGCCGTGCGCCGCGGCGTAGCGCGTCAGCGCGGTGGCGGCTGTGGCGGCCGCGGCCGGGTCGTAGCCGGCGTTGATCAGGTCATCGGCGCCGCTGCCGAGATCGTCGATTGCGCCCTCACACAGCCCGATCGCTAGCGCGATCGTCTCGCAGACGGCCGCCTCGTCGTCGAGCAGCAGCACGCGCTCGCCCAGCAGCTCCTTCCAGTGCGCCTGCACCTCCGGGTTCCGCCCGTGCGATGTATTGGTTGGTATGATGTGAAAGTACTCGTAGCGCTGCTGCACCTCCGCAACGATCCGCTCGACAGGGATATCGCGCTCGAGCTTATCGCCGATAAGATCCGCGACCTGCTGGCGCCGCACGATCTGGTAGGGCTTCTCGTCGCCGATCGTGATCAGGTAGCCCTTGTGGCCGCGCTTCTCATAGCAGTCGATCGAGGTGTGGCGGGCCATGAAGTAGATTGCCAGCTCGTAGGTCTCGTGGATCTGCCCGCCGCCGCCGCCCTCCAGGTAGATCTTGCCCAGGTCGTCATCCATCTCCAGGCCGGATTCGAACTGGCCGATCTGGAGCGGCACGCTGTCGCAATAGGCGTCGCCCACCGCGCCAAACAGGATCTGCGGGTGCTCGACGTAGCCCTTCTGGATCAGCGCGCGCAGCAGCGCGCCCAGCTTGGTCTGCAGCACACGCGGCACCGTGCCCATCGAGCCGGTCACGTCGAAGATCACGCCGATCGCGACCGAGTCGGGGTGCTGATCGCTATCGCGGCTCTCGCGCGTCACGCCGTGTGGGTTCATCTGGTCATGGACACAGACGACACCGCTGGAGCGCACGTGGTGGTCGTAGGTGAAGGCGGTCTGGTTGGTCGCGTGGCGATGGTGCTGGCGCGCCTGATAGGCGGCGTCGCTCCAGTGTGAGTTGCCCATGATCTTGCTCCTTTTGAAAAGAGATTGAGGGGTTAGGGGTTATGGGTTAAGATCGCTGCATACCAAGCCCGCAATGATATCGTCGATCTAACCCTTAACCCCTAACCCTTAACCCTTAACCGTTAACTGGCATGTGAAACGGACGAAACTTCGGCGGGCCGTACAGCCGCCCCAGGATCTCCTGGAAATCCTCGAAGACCTGCCAGGCGTCGTTCGCCCTGCGCTGGGGCGCCGGCAACAGGCAGGTGCTCAGCAGCGCGCGGATGGGTCGCGGCACGCTCGCGGGCAGATCCAGCGTGCTTGGGCGCCCGCCAAGCAGCCGAGCCATGCAGCGCGCCGCCATGTACAGGTCGGTCGCCGGCGTTGCGGGCTGGCGAGCGTGGACCTCGGGCGGGTAGTCGGCCGCGTACGGCAGGCTGATCGCCTTCAGCGGCTCGCCGGCCGGCACGCTGTAGCACCAGTCGATCAGCATGCCGTTGTGGTCGTCTGGCCGCACCAGCACGTGCGTCGGGACGACAGCGCCGTGGACCATGCCCAGGCCGTGGGCCACGCCAAGCGCGGCAAGTATGCGGTTGAACATCCAGGCCGCGTCGGCCGGCGCTAGGGCGCTGGGGTAGGCCCGCAGCACCTCGGCCAGCGAGACATAGCCCGACTCCGCGCGCAGCACGTTGGTGTGGCGCTGGGCACCGGCCGCGTCGCGCAGCAGAAAGTGCTCGACCAGGGTGGGGAAATGCGCCCGCGCTCCTTGCCCATCCAGCGCCCGCGCGATCTTTCGCAGCGCCTGCGCTTCCGCCTGGAGCAGATCGTTGTTGCGGGCCAGGCGCGCGGCTTTCAGCAGCACCGGGTCGCCGGCGGCCTCGGCCGGGAATAGCTCGCACAGGTCGCCCTGTAAAGGCGCGGCGTAGCCAACATACTGGTGTAGCCTGGTGCTGGCGCTGATGCGCGGCGCGGAGCCGTAGACGCCCTGTGACAGCTGGTGCTGGGCCGCGGCATACCACTCCTGTAGGGCCTTGCACGCCTCGTTTGCCTGGTCGACTCGCGTGGCGTTACGGTCCGGGTGCGCGATCGTGACCAGCTCGCGGTAGCGCCGCTTGAGCGCGGCCTGTGGGTCGCCCCTGAGCGAGCCGAAGACATCGGCCGGGCCGGCCGCGCTTCGTAGCAGATGGAGTAGATTGGGAAGGCTGAGATCCATGTGCGCCCGCTTTGCCGTTGGCTCGGCATTTAGTGTGATATTCACACTAATATAATAGTGTAATGTTGGCACAAAGTCAAGTGGCAATTTTGGAAAAATTGGGGTATTTTTACTGAGAGTCGTAGGGGTTGTTTCTCGTAATTTCGCTCGCAGAGCGAAATTACGAGAAACAAAAAGAAGTAGGAGTTACGCAGTTGGGAGGTTTGGAGGGCTTTGCCCTGCAAAGAACTCCTTTTTCCGCCCACCCGTGGCGGCAAAGCCGCCACGGGTGGGCGGAAAAGAAGGTTCTCGGGGGCCGGCGGCCCCCGCACCCCCGCTAAAACGCCAACTGCGTAAGTCCTAAGAAGAAAAGGTACCGCTGCGATCAACCACGCATGGGGCGCCGCGTAACTCGCGTCATGGCGGCGATGTTAGTCGGTCACTCCACCCCAAAGATGTACGTATCCAGGAATGGATTGCGGAACTTGCCCTGTGGGTCGTAAGTGCGCAGCAGCGTTTGAAAGTCCGGCAGCTTTGCGTACAGCGATTGCAGGCGCTTCGGCGGCATTGTGAACAGCTTGCCCCAATGCGGGCGGGCGCCAAACGGCGCGAGCTGCTCTTCGATCAGTGGCAACAGCTGGCTGACCGCGGGCCAGTCCTTTTTCCAGGTAAAGTGGATTGCGACAGAGGCCTGCTGGTAACACGTGCTCATCCACAGGTCGTCAGCGGCGATCGTGCGCAGCTCGGAGATCTGGAGGAGTGGGGCTACGTGCTCGCGTATGCGGTCGATCGCCTGGATGGCCGCCAGGGCGTGCTGGCGGGGGACCATGTACTCGCTTTGCAGCTCCTCTCCGCTGCTTGGCGTGAACTCCATGCGGAAGTGCGGCAAACGTTCATGCCAGGGGCCGGCGATGTCCATCTGTGGGGTACACGGCTCGGCCGAGAGGCTGGCGATCGGGTGGCGGTCGGCTGGCGCGAGTGTGGCCCCGAACAGCTCAGATGGCGCCGCAACAGCAGCGCCCTCTTCGACGCGGCGCTTCACCCAGACCTGGTTGACGCGCTCGTTCTGCCAGTCGGTGAAGAGGCTGACGCTGTAGGCGCTCGATACGATCTCCTCGAAGTGATCTTCCAGCCGCGCCAGGGGCAGGTTTTCGTACACGTCCTGCCGCACCTCGAACGTGGGAACAATGTCGAGCGTGATCTTCGTGACCACCCCCAGGCCGCCGAGGCTGACAACCGCTCCCTTGAACTGCGCGTGTTGGTCGCGCGAAACAGCCACCACCTCGCCGTCGGCCGTGACGATCTCCAGCGCCGATAGGGCCGTGGCCAGGTTGCCATTGCTGTCCCCCGAGCCGTGCGTTGCGGTCGCACACGCGCCGGCGACGGAGATATGCGGCAGCGAGGCCAGGTTGTGCAGCGCATAGCCTGCCTGGTGCAGCTGCCCACAGAGCTGGCCATATTTGATGCCGCCCTCGACTGTCACCGTACGCCGCTCGTGGTCGAACGTCAGCACCCGATTCAAATGCTCGAGCGAGACCATATCCTCAGGCGAGTCGGCGATATTATTGAATGAATGCCGCGAGCCGAGCGCCCTCAGCTTGCGGCTGCGTGTGACCACCTCTTGGATTTCTGCGATCGTTTTGGGAGCGTGCAATCTAGCGGCGCTGTAGGTGTAATTGCCGGCCCAATTGCTCTGTTTCTCCAGCATCTTCGTGCTCCTTTGCTACTCTACCACCACCGTCCGCACCTGCCAGGGCTGGAACGCCAGCCGCACGGCGCCGTTATGTGCATGCAACTGGCGCAGCCGATCTTCGACCAGGTTGGCCTCCCAGACCCGCGCGCCACCCGGCAGGCCGCGCAGCTCCACCTCACAGGTAGCCCCGGCGCTCTCGTACAGCCGCACGACCCGCCCGCCGTCATGGGCGTGCTTGAGGCAGGCGATCAGCACCGCTTCCGCGCCGCGCAGCTCGGGCCGCCAGGTGCTGCTCGCTGCGCTTGCCGGCTGCGCCGTGGAGACGAGACGCGCCAGCAGCGGCTGGTTGAAGCCGGCCGCCAACCGCGCCACCCCTGCGGCGCGCCAGTCGCCGGGGTGCGGGACCAGGCTGTAGCGGATGGTATGCTTCCCGACGTCGGAGATCGCGTCCGGCTCGTAGCCGCTCCGCAGCAGCGTGAGCCGCAGCCGGTTGCCCAGCGCGTCGTAGCCGTACTTGCTGTCGTTCAGCAGCGCGATGCCATACTCGGCCCCGCCGACGTCGGCCCAGCGCAGCGCCGGAACCTCCTGGCCATCGCACGGCCGCCGCACCGCCGCGAACGGCGTCTCGAACCAGGCCTCGCTCTCGGGCAGGCGCGCGGTGAAGGCTGCCTTCAGGTTCGGCACGCCCTCGGTCGCGTTGCCCAGCTCCTGCCAGTCGACGCTGGTCTCGAAATCGAGGCGCGGCAGGTCGCGGTAGAAGATCGTGCGCTGGACGATCGTGGATCGCCGCAGCTGATGGCGCGTCTCGATCACCAGCCGGGCCGAGCCGGCCTCGACCACGCGCGTCTGCGCACCGCGCAGCAGGCTGCGCTCGGTATGCACTTCGTCCAGATGCCAGGCCGACATGCTGTGGGGATGTTCCTCGGCCAGCTGAAGCACATGCAGCGCCAGGTCGGGCCGCGCGCTGTCGAGGTAGTCGCTGCCGCGCCGCATGCCGTAGCCAACCAGCTCGCGGCTCACGCGCTTGTCGACAAACGAGACCAGGATGCCCGAGTCGCGCCGCAGATAGGCGCGGAAGATATCCGTCTCGATCAGCAGGTAGGGTGGCTCGGCCGCGTTGGCGGTGAGCATATTGCTCTCGCGGCTGTCGGTCGGCGCGAAGGCCGGAATCGCCTCCAGGTCGGCCGGCAGCGGCGCCGGGTCGGCAGTGGCGACCCGGTAGCCGACGGTGCCGAAGGCCGGCACGCGCGCCACGAAGCCCAGGCCGGACTCACAGCGCTGGCCGGGGGTGCGGTGGCCGTGCTCGCCCACCAGCCAGACCGGCGCCGGGCCAGCGTAGCCGGGCAGGATCACCCAATCTTCGCGCTCCCAGCCCAGCGGGTTGGTTACGGCGATCTGACCGTGCGCGATGCCCTGAGCCAGCGCCGCGAGCGCGCCATCGATCGTCGCCTGCGCGGTGGCCGCCACCTCGGCGAAATCCTCGGCATTCTTGACGTAGGCCTCGTGGATCGCCGAGCCGTCCAGGATGTCGTGGAACTGGTTGAATAACACGTGGCGCCAGGCCGGGCGCAGCGCGTCGTTCCGATCGTGCCCGGCCAGCGCCGCCAGCGTGTCGGCGGTGCAGAGCAGGTTTTCGCCTTGGCGGTTGTAGCGCTTGGTGTCGGCGTGGGTGGTGTAGCAGCCTTCGAAGATCGTCGAGGACTCCCCGCGGTACGTGGGCAGCCGCACGTTCGATCGCAGCACTGCGTCGCCGTAGGCCGCCAGCGTGCTGCACTGCGCGGATGGCAGCAGCGCGCGCTGCTGGAAGCGGCGTAGCGCCTGCATATTCTGCCGCGCCGGGCCGCCGCCGTGGTCGCCGATGCCATGGAAATGCAGGCTGTGGCTCAGGCCGTGGCGCAGCCCCTTGATCGCCGCCTCGGCCAGGTCGCGCGCCAGGATATCGCCGTTGTAGGTGTGGGTTGAAAGCGCCAGCAGCCGTGTGCCATCCTGCCCTTCCCACCAATAGGCCGGCCACTGGTCGGCCTGGCCGGGGTTGGCGCGGTGGTGGTAGTAGCGCGTCGCCCCGACGGATGCGGCTAGCTGGGGCAGGTTGCCGGCGTGTCCAAAGGTGTCGGGCGCCATAT
>DATFXE010000643.1:0-4302 GCA_035258585.1 Roseiflexaceae bacterium
CGCGTGCAGTTTGATGAAGAAGGTCGCGGTCTCGGGCGTGCCTGGGCCGCCCACCCTGCTCAGCACTGCCTCGACCGCCGGGTCGGCGAGCAGGATCTGCTCAGCCTGACGCGCACGCCGGTCGGTCTGCTCCAATAGCGCGCCGGGCGGCAGCTCGAAACGCATGCCGAACTCATTGCGGCCCGGATCGGGCAAGAAGGCGAACTGCACGCCCCGCGCCGCCACGACACTCCCGACCGCAACGCCCGCGGCGATCACAACGGCGACAAAGCGGTGGCGCAGCGTCCATCCCAGCAGCCGCTCGTAGCTGCGCTCGACGCGCCCGAGCTGCTCAGGGGCTTCGTCTGGCAGGTGCTGCTCGCCGGCGGCGACCTGCTGCGTGTGGGCGCGCTGTTGGCTGAAGAAGAACGCCGACAGCATCGGCGCCAGCGTAAAGGCTTCGACCAGCGAGATCGCCATCGCGCCCGCCACCGTCAGGCCGAAGGCCCGAAAGATATTGCCGGTCAGCCCAGACGTAAACGCAACCGGCAAAAACACCGCTATGATCGTCAGCGTCATCGCCAGCACGGAGAGCGATACCTCAGCAGTCCCCTGGCTGGCGGCCATGCGCGGTGTCGCGCCGCGCTGCATGTGGCGAAAGATATTCTCGCGCACCACAATCGCGTCGTCGATCACCAGGCCGACCGAGAGCGAGAGCGCCAGCAAGCTGACGATGTTGATCGTCATCCCCAAGAGGCGCATCAGCGCGAAGGTCGCGATCAGAATGACGGGTAGCCCGGCAACGGTGACGAGGGTGTTGCGCAGATCGCGGAAGAAAAACAACACCACCAGCAGGGCGAAGAGCACGGCGAGCAGCATTTCCTCGATCGCACCATTGACGTTCGCGCGCACCTGCTCGGCATCGTTGCGCAGGATCTGATAGCGCAGATCAGGATACTGGGCAAAGGCGCGGTCGAGGCTTGTCAGCGCCGCATCGACCACGGCGACGGTATTGGTGCCGCTCTGCTTGCGAATATCGAGGCTGATCGCATCGCTGCCATTCAGCCGGGAATAGGTTTCGACATCGGCGTAGCCATCTTCGATCGTCGCAACATCCCTGACGAAGTAGGGTGTCCCCGGAATGCCGATCTCAGCAATATCGCCTGGCGCTGCCAGTACGCTCGGTGCGCGGAGGTTGACACCCTGATTGCCGATCCTGACATCGCCCAACCCCAGGTTGGTATTGGCGGCGGCGATGGCGTTGCTGACTTGTGATGGCAGGATGCGCCGCGCCATCAGCTGCTGGAGGTCCAGCTGCACATTGATCTGGCGCACCAGTCCACCGGTCAGCGTGGTGGAGCCGACCCCCGGCGCGCTCTGGATGGCGGGGACGATCTGATCTTCGATCAGGCGGCGCACGTGCGCCGGGTTCATGGCGCTTTTGCTGCTGATCGCGAGCGTCAGGATGGGTCGCTGGGCCGGGTCAAGGCGCCGAAAGAGTGGTTCATCGACCTCGCGTGGAAGCCGCGCTCGCACCAGGCCGACATGCTCGCGCACGTCCTGCAGCGCCGCCGCCATATCGGTTTCCTGGGTAAACTCGATCGCGATCGAGGCCAGGCCTTCGGACGAATTGGAGGTGATAGTAGTCACGCCGCTGAGGGTGCTCAGTTCATCCTCAAGCGGCTTGGCGACCTGATCGGCCACCGACTCGGGGCCAGCACCGGGATAGGGCACGGTCACCGCAATGACCTGCAGGTCGATGTCGGGCAGCAGGTTGACCGGCAGTGTAGTGTAAGCCAGCGCGCCGATCACCAGCGCCACCAGCATCAGCATAGTCACGAAGACCGGCTGGCGAATCGAGGTATCGGCGATCCGGTTGCCGTTGAGTTTGGGTTCGGATGTGGGTGTAGTCATGCGTTTTGGTATCCTTCTCTACTACGCATTGGTTGGAAAGGCGACTGAAGCGACCACACCCACGACCAAGCCCGCCACGACCAAGGGGTCGGCCCAGCCGCGCGCGGGTTCCTCGATGATCGCCAACACCAGCCCTGAGATCGCGGCAAAGGACAACACAGCGCCCGCGAGGTCCAGCGAGGCATGGTCGGGGTCTTTCGAGCTGGATACCACCGCTGCGGTGGCGATGAACGCGAGGGCGGCCAGCACCACGCTCAGGGCGAAGATCGCGGGCCAGGAGAAGGCCTCCAGCAACGCGCCCGAGATCAACAGGCCGAGGAGCGACCCAGCACCGGCCACCGCGGCCCACACCCCCACCGCTCCAGCACGCTTCGCAGGAGGGAACACGCTGGTGACGATCGAGAGGGTCATCGGCATGATCAGCGCTGCGCCGCCCCCCGCGACGGCCCTCAGCGCGATCAGCGCGCGCGGGCTCGCCACGAAGACCGCCCCCGCCGAAGCCGCGCCGAAGACCAGCAGCCCGGCGAGCAAGACCCCCTTGCGCCCGTGGCGATCGCCCAGGGCAGCGGCCGGCAACAACAAGCCGGCAAACACCAGCGCGTAGGCGTTGACGATCCACTGCAGCGGCTCCAGGTCGTCGAGGGCTGCCTGCGGGTCCAGCGTGTCGGCGACGATGGCGTGGTCGCGGACCCAATTCGTGAAGCTCTGCTTGCCAGGCATGGTCTCTGCTCCGATGGTTGGTTCTGAAGCGATCGGCCCTCTCCTGGTTGGTTACTCCTGCTGGGTGCGAAGAGGGGCAGCCTGAGTGGTCGGGCTGCTTCGCAAGCGCCAGGCGGGCTTGTAGATCGCCAGGGCCACATTCAAGATCAGCGCTGTGAGCGCCACTGACGGCACCAGCGCCAACGGTAGGCGCTGGGCGGCGCTGAAGGTGTGGGCCGCAGCTGCGGCTTCGGCAGATGCAGCCAGCCTGGGGATGAGCACGAACAGGACAAGGCCGGTGAAGCCCAGCGTGGTCGTCAGTTTGATCGCCACCCACCAGTACTGGAGCAGGCCCCAGCGCGTCAGGACGGCCTGCAGCAGACCGGTGGCGAGGGCGAGCACGGCGAGTGGCGCGACCACCCAGGCCTCCACCAGGTACGCGGCCGGGTAGACGGTGCGCGGGTCGGCCCCGCGCAGGCCCGAGATGCCGAGCGCCATCAGCACCAGGGTGGTGCCGATCAGGCTGACGGTTGCCACGACGTGAACGGTGAGCAGCAGCTTGCGCCAGGGCGCAGCGAGCGTCATGGATTGCATCGAGATACCTCCTGCTTGGTGAACACACCCCGTGTTATGAAACCATATGGGGGCGCATCGCTTCTAGCTGCGGAGAAAACTCCGCATCGTCTGTTCGAGCTATCACGCGCGAAGGGCCAGCAAGTATACGTATATACCCGTATTGCGGTATAAAAATTGTGCCTGCGCGAGCCCCACGGTGTCAGGACACCCAGGAGAAGACCGGTGCTGAGGGGGAGCATGGCCAGTGGTGCGACCACGTGCGGGTCGATCCCTGCGCTAGCGGCCCTGCACCGAATACCGCCGCGCCCAGCCCAAGCAGTACCACAGTGGGAATCGCCACCACCCCATATTCTCCTTGTGTTACTTTTCGCGCTGCAGATTGCGGGTGTTTACCATGAACTGATAGCCAAAATAGGCCGCAAATACCGTCGCGACAAAAGCCAGCACGCCCGTTATTTCATGAAACGCTGAGCCGACCGGCGGGAACGGCAAGCCGGCCATCTTTGCACGATTGGTACCGCGCAAGAAGAAAACAATCATTTTAATGGTATGGTTCCAGAGGCCGTCAACTAAGCCAAAGCCGA
The DNA here is from genome assembly GCA_035258585.1 of Roseiflexaceae bacterium. Classification (GTDB taxonomy): domain Bacteria; phylum Chloroflexota; class Chloroflexia; order Chloroflexales; family Roseiflexaceae; genus DATFXE01. The sequence goes on from DATFXE010000643.1 coordinate 3,753, forward strand.
GGATCATCAGGGCAACGAAGAGTATATACGTCCAGCGAGCAGCACCGCTGCGTTTCTTTAGAAACCACCATATGAATACGAGCGGCAGGCTGACGGCTAGTATGGCGGGCATGAGGAACGATATCCCGAGTTCGTCAAGATGATGGATTGAAGTAAGTAGCGCGAGTGCTTCGATGCCGAGGAGCGATCGTAGGGTGTAGGTTTTTGTACTAGTTTGTTGCTGAGCTGTCATTTGTTGTAACTTTTCGTTTTCATACACCCTGCCACCCAATGCCAGCAGGTACGCGATCTGCCCATACCGGCCCACGCGCGGCCAGCTCGACTGGCGATGCCGAGCATCCCGCCGATGATGAGCGCCATCGCTGCCGCGCCAATCACATGGATCACCGCGTACGGGCTGTTCCGGACGATCGCCCTGTCTAACGCGGGATGCGCGAGCAGGTAGGCCACGAACAGGATCGCACCCGCCCCGCCCATCCACGGAGTTCCAGTCACGGTTGCCTCCATTCACAAAAAGACACCGGCGCGCTATCCACCGGCGGTCGCGCCG
>DATFXE010000644.1:0-4878 GCA_035258585.1 Roseiflexaceae bacterium
GATGGTGACGGACTGACAGTGGGGACAGCGACCGTGATGCAGGCGATGTTCGGTGACGTGGGGCTGGATGGGCGGGAGCTCCCAGACATAGCGTGACTGATAGGCGTCGGTCGCGTCGGCCGGGGTCAGCCTGCCGGAGTACGGCGATCTGGGTGACATGCGTCTGCTGTTGCATCTGAAGATCGTGCACGATATCGGTCACCGCCGGAGCTTTCCCCTGGGGCGGCTCGCCATAGCTCCGCCGAATACCGCGCATCGCCTGCTCGACCGTGATATCCTCGGTCGGTGATAAGGCGTGAGCTGCGCGATGTGCCTTGCGAATCGCTGCCAGCCGGCGCTCGATTGTCGCCACCTTTAGAGCGCATCGAGATTCGCAACCGTGATGCCGGAATAGAACCATGATATCATGGGGTCTTGACAAAATCGTATACGATTATACAATTATGCTATGGTTCTACGAAACTTTCTTCCGGCGATTGAAGCGCGTGTACAGAGCACGCCTGATCTGGTGGCACAGGCACTGCGCGAAGCGATTCTGCACGGCTTCTACGACGCTGGCCAGCCGCTGCGCCAGGACGAGATCGCGGCAACATTGCAGGTCAGCAAGATCCCGGTGCGCGAAGCGCTTCGCCGGCTCGAAGCCGAGGGGCTGGTGGTGTTCTATGCTAACCGCGGCGCCATGGTTGCTCCGCTACGCCCGGATGAGGCCCAGGAGATCGCCGAGATCCGCATTGCTCTGGAGACACTGGCGCTGCGGTTGGCGCTCCCAAAACTTACGCCCCGCGACTTGCGCCACGCCCGCGGTATCCTGGAGGATCTCGACGGCGAGCGCGACAGTGCCAGATGGGGCGCGCTCAATCGTGACTTCCACCAGTGCCTGTACGCGCCGGCCCAGCGCCCGCAGCTCCTGGCGCTGATCACGACCCAACATCGCCGCTTCGACCGCTACATGCGCGTGGTGCTGGCGGCGATGCAGCACCAAACCCAGTCGCAGGCCGAGCATCACGCGCTGCTTGACGCCTGCGAGCGGCGCGATGGCGCGATAGCCGTACACGTGCTGGAGGAGCATATCGCCGGGGCAGTTCGGCTCCTGGTAGAGCAATTGCCGCCGGAGCCTGCCAGGCTGCTCTAGCATCGACTATTCAGGCGACCCATGATCGGCAAAGAAAGGAATCTTCATGACGACCACGACCGAAGCGCCCACGATTGAGGCGCACGACCCGGTAATCCTTGGCCATGCGCGGGCGCTGCTCGACGCCTGCGCCTCACCGCGCGACATGGCCGCCGAAGTGATTGCGGCGGTTCAGCGCAACGATCAGTGGCGCGGCCGCGAGTGCATCAACCTGCTGGCGCCCGAGGCGCCAACCAGCCCGATGGTGCGCGCCCTGCTCGCCTCCGAGGTTGGCACGCGCGCGGCCGAGGGGCACATCGGCGCGGTCAACCGCTGGTTTGCCGGCACCAAGCATATCGACGAGATCGAGGCGCTCTGCGTCGAGCTGCTCAAGCAGGCCTTCCGCTGCCGCTATGCCGACCACCGGCTGATGGGCAGCATGCTCGGCAATATGGCGGTCTACCATGCCTTCACCCAGCCGGGCGACACGATCATGAGCGTGGCCCAGCCCTTCGGCGGCCACTCGAGCAACCGGCCCGACGGCCCGGCCGGCATGCGCGGCCTGCGGATCGTGGATATGCCGTTCGACCCGAGCGAGCTGACGGTGGATCTAGACGCATTTCGGGCGCTTGCTCCGCAGGTGCGCCCCAAGCTGATCGTGCTCGGCCTCTCGATGACACTGTTCCCCTACCCGGTGCGCGAGCTCGCGGAGCTGGCGGCCAGCTGGGGCGGCAAGGTGATCTTCGACGGAGCGCACCAGGCCGGGCTGATCGCGGGCGGGCAGTTTCAGGATCCGCTCCGCGAGGGTGCGGCGGTGCTTACCGGCTCAGCCGGCAAGACCTTCAGCGGCCCACAGAGCGGGATGCTCCTGTGGGACGACCCGGAGCTTACCACACCGCTGGCGGATACCGTCTTCCCGGTGCTCGTTGCTACGCACCAGGTCAATCGCGTGGCGGCGCTGGCGGTCTCGGCAGCCGAGATGCTGGCGTTTGGACAGCCCTACATGGCCCAGATTGTGCGGAACGCGCAGGCGCTCGCCGCTGCGCTGGATGCGCGGGGGATCCCGGTGCTGGGTAAATCGAAGGGCTACACCCATACTCAACAGGTGATCGCCGACGTGCGCAGATTCGGCGGCGGGCTGGCGGCCGCACAGCGGCTCGCCGACGCCAACATCATCACCAACAAAAACCTGCTGCCGAGCGATCAGCCGGCGGATTGGGATCGCCCAGGCGGCCTGCGGATTGGCACGATCGAGATCACGCGCTTGGGGATGCACGCGCCGGAGATGGAGCAGATCGCCGACTGGATTGCGCGCGTGCTGATCGAGCGGGCCGATCCCACAACCATCGCACGCGAAGTTGTCGCATTCCGCGAGCACTTTCAGACGCTGTACTATACCTTCGAAGCGGGCGCGCCGCCGCACGAGGCTACGAGTCGCAGTAGCTCATAGCTGCCACGATGTCAAACCGTCGGCAAGGGGAAGCGTGTGCGACTTCAGCATGGCCTTCCCCTTCGCCCAACCCGTTACGCGGGTGGACGCACGGGCGTTGGTATATCAAGCCCACTGACGTAGAGCCGATCCTCGCGCTCAAACCGGAAGCCGAGCTTCTCCGCCACGCGGATACTGGCACGATTGTCGGGTGAAGTGCTCCAACTTGCTTGCTTGCCACGCCGCTCGATATCCTGGCAGAGCGCATCGGCACACGCCACGCTCAGTCCCTGGCCGCGATACGCCGCCTCGGTGACCACTCCAATCTCTTCATACAGTCTCCCGACAAAGAAGCTGCATGCGACGGCGAGGTACTGTCCCACCAAGATTGTGTGGCGGTGAATACTCCCGGTATAGATGACAAAGCTCGCAACACAGCGAGTCAAGTATCTTCTGCCACAATAGCCACCATCTTTGCATCCTCAAGATTCTCGTCAACATGTTATAACGTTTCGTACGCATAGCCATGGTAGATCAGATTTTATCTGCTCTGTCATAGAACTGTCACATACAAAGCCCTGATTCTCGCGTAGGATATTCACCCGCACATTTGTTCACAATCCGGTCGCGGGCGACTGAACCGTGCCGTTCAGTCTGCTGGACTATCTGTGGAGTGTTCCTGTGGGCCGCGACCGTAGTGCCACGTTGCAGCAGCTTATCACCACGATTCAGCGACGCTGGGGCGCTCGTGCCTTGCGCCGCCTTGGTCAGACTACAAACGATTCCATCCCGGTCATTGCGACCGGGTTCGTCGAGCTGGATGCGGCGCTCGGCATCGGCGGCGTTCCACGCGGGCGGGTCACCGAATTCCTCGGCACGCCGACATCGGGCATGTCGACGATCGTGCTCACGCTGATGGCGCGTGCGCAGGCGCAGGGCGATGTTGTGGCCTACATGGATCTCAGCCGCACCTTCGACCCGGAGTACGCCGCGAGTGTCGGCGTCGACCTGGCGGCGCTGCTGCTCATTCGCCCGCCAACCGCCACCGATGCACTTGAGCTGCTTCACGCCCTCGTCGCCAGCGGTGGCGTCGGCGTGCTCGTCGTCGACTCGCTGGCGCTGCTCCAGTCCGAGCCGCGCGACGCGGCGCTGTTGGTGCAAGCGCTACGCGTCCTGCCCGGCCCGCTGGCCGCCTCACCCTGTGCGCTGATCGCGCTCACATTCCTGCCCTACAGCCCGGCGATGACCCGATCGTTCGCATTCGGCGGCTCGCTGCTTGGTCACGCCGCGACCATCCGGCTGCATGTCGCGCGCGAGGATTGGCTGCCAACCGGGTTGGGCCTGCCCGGCGCGGCCACCTGCATCACCGTGCTCAAGCACCGGCTTGCCGCGCCGGACGGACAGGCGCGCGTGCTGATTCACTTTGAAGATCGTGGGAGAACGATGTGACTCTTATCGCGAGTGTCCTGATCCCAAACATTGCGATTGCCCTTGCGCGACGCGATCAGCCTGCCCTGGCCGAGCATCCTCTCATCCTCTACGCCGCCGAGCGACAGCGCACAGTCGTCGCCGCCGCATCCGACGATACTGGCGTAAGGGCGGGGATACCGTTACGTCAGGCGATCACACGCTGCCCACAGGCCGTCTACCAAGCGGCCGATCCCGAGCGCGACCGCCAGGCATGCATAGCGCTCGGAAACCTGCTAGAGACATTCAGTCCGCGCGTGGTGTTCAGCATGGCCGGAACAGACTCGATCGTCAATCTCGACCTGGGGCGCATAGGCATCCCACGGGCGATTGTCGTCGTGCAGCGACTTGCCCAGCAGATCCAGACAAGCCTACGTCTCGTGCCAGCGCTCGGGGTCGCGGCAAAGCGATTCGTCGCGCGGCGCGCCGCGGCGGTGTCCGGCGCTGGCGCGGCCGTGATCGTGCCGCCAGGCTACGAGACATCTTTTCTCGCTCCACAGCCAGTCACGGCGCTCCCGATCAACGCCGAGATCATCGAGCGCCTGCACCTGCTGGGCCTGCGCACGATCGACGCCCTGGCGCGGATTCCGCTGGACGCGTTACAGGCGCAGTTCGGAGCGAGCGGGAGATTGCTCTACCAGCTCGCTCGCGGCGGCGACGATACGCCGATCGGCATGACTATGCCACCACCAGCACTTTCGCAAACCGCGCGTTTCGCTGGGTCGCTTTCCAATCGCACGCTTCTCGAAGCGGCGATCGCCCGGCTCGCTGAGCGACTGGCTGTGCAGCTTGATGCCGGCGGGTGGGCCGCGCGTGCCATCAGGGTAACGCTGCACCTGGAAGACGGAGCACCGTGGTCTGAGCAGCGAAC
>DATFXE010000645.1:0-3577 GCA_035258585.1 Roseiflexaceae bacterium
TGCAGCAGATCGGCCTGCCACGAGAGTAATCGATGATCGCGCCACCGCCACGCAAGCCATCTCAGCCGCGCGTCGCCGAGCCAGGCCAGGCGCATATGCGTGCGGCCAGCGTGGCCGCTTCGTTTCGCTACGCCTTCGCCGGGCTGCGCTACCTGCTTTGGACACAGCGTAACGCCAAGATCCACACCGCTATTGGTCTTGCTGCGATCGGGCTTGGCTTCGTTCTGGGCCTCGATCGTTATGAATGGCTGATCCTGACGCTGACGATCGCGATCGTTCTGGCGGCCGAAGGGGTCAACACCGCGCTTGAGGCGGTGGTCGATCTGGCCTCGCCCAACTATCATCGGTTGGCCAAGATCGCCAAGGATGTCGGCGCGGGCACAGTGCTGCTGACGGCCGTCGCCGCGGTGATCGTAGGATTGCTGCTGTTCCTGCCGCACCTGCTGCCAATTATGCTGAACTGGCTATGACTCGAATTGTAGATTGTAGATTGCAGATTGTAGATTGCGGTCTCATCTGCAATCTACAATCTACAATCTGCAATTTGGAAATACTGTGAGAATCCTCATCCTCTCCCCGTACCCGCCCTACCCGCCACATGGCGGCGGCACGATGCGGATCTACCAGCTCGTGCGCGGATTGGCCGAGCGCCACGCTGTGACCTGCCTCTCGTTCGCGCGGGATGCTGCGGCCGAACAGGCGCTCGCGCCGCTTCAGCGAATCTGTCGCGTGGTGACGGTACGCGGCCCACTCAACCGCAGTATGGTGCGCCGCGCCTGGACGACCCTGGCGTCGCCGCTGCCGGATATGGCGCTGCGCAACGCCGCCCCGACCTACGCCGACATACTGCGCGCCCTGCTGTCGACCGAGCACTTCGATATCGTGCAGGCCGAGAGCATCGAGATGGCGGGCTACCTTACAACCTTCCAACGTTCCAACGCAATGCTGGTGCTCGATCAGTTCAACGCCGAGTATGTGCTTCAGAAGCGCGCGGCGCTTACGAGTCTGCGCGCAGGGTTACGGCCGCCAAGGCATCCAGGCGACGTGCGATCGAACGCCGTAGGGATCGCCGGCGGCGCGTACTCGCTGGCCCAATGGCGCAAGCTCAAGCGCTATGAGGCGCTGGTGATGCGCAGGTGTGACGCGGTGATAGCGGTGGCCGAGGAGGATCGTGGCACGCTGCTGGGCCTTGCTCCAAATGCAACGATCGGGGTGGTGCCAAATGGCGTCGACACGGGCTATTTCAGCCGCGCGGCGATGGCCGGCAATCGCATCGGGCCGCTCGCCTTCAATACCACAACGCTTGTGTTCAGCGGAACCCTGGATTTTCGCCCGAATGTCGACGCTGTGACATGGTTCGTGCGCGAGGTGTTGCCGCGCGTGCGCGTCCGCCGGCCGGATGTGCGGCTGCTGCTGGTTGGGAAGCGGCCGGCCTCGGCGCTGCGGCGGCTGGCCGACGAGGGCGCGCTGCTGCTTACGGGCGAGGTCCCGGATGTGCGGCCATTCCTGGCCGGCGCAGCGGTCTATATCGTCCCAATGCGGATCGGCGGCGGCGTGCGGCTGAAGCTGCTCGAGGCGCTGGCACTGGAATTGCCGGTCGTCAGTACCAGCATGGGCGCCGAGGGGGTAGCCGGGTTAAACGCCGGAGAACACTGCCTTGTGGCCGACGACGCGCCCGGCTTTGCCGCTGCAACATTGCGCCTGCTGGACGACGCGGCGTTGGGTGGCCGCCTTGGCGCAGCCGGCCGAGCGCTGGCGCGCCAGCGCTACGATTGGTCGGTCATTGTGCCGCGACTGGAAGCGCTGTACCACCACATTCTTGAGGCTTGAACTTGAACAGGAAGCGGTAATTCTAGCGTGCTATACTGTCAGCTGAACGAATGTCGTATAGACTGCACGCAGGGAGCAGCCAAATGACCCGGAATGACCGACAACAGCGCATGGCCGAGCGCATCCTGGAGGATGAGAGCCTGCGGGCGAATCTGGAGGACGCCGCCGCAACCGCGCTGGTGGATTGGGCCAGCCAGCGCGCCGCTGCCGCCGCCGCCGACCCGGCCCGACCCGACGATGTAGTCGAGGCACAGGTTCAGGCCATCCGCAAGGCTGCGCGCGCCGCCGCGCTCTCGGGTGAGAGCGACGCGCGCCGGCTGATTGCAGTGGCCGAGGCCAATCTGGCGCCGGGCGTCAGGGGCGCTTCCGACGCAGCCGCGGCCGTGCCATCGATTGGCCAGGAGCAGTCCGCGGCGAGTGGATCGAGCCAACCGCCACAACCGGCGGCGCCCCCGGCAGACAGCGCTTCTCCAGCTAGCGCTGCACCGGCGAACGCCCCTGCCTCGCGCCAGCGGCGCAAGCGCAGCCGGCTGGCACGCTTTCTCAAGCGCGTGCGAGATGCACGCTGATGGCATCCGAACAGCCTTCGTCGCGGCGCAGCGCCACGCTGCCAATGGTATTGCTGGCGCTGCTGGCGCTCATCGCGGTCTTCCTGTATCAATCCGGCAGGCTCCGGCAGCTAGCGGCGCATGCGGCGGCGCGATCTGGGTTGACCCAGGTGGAGCCACAGCCGGGTGCGATCCAGGCCTTCTTTACGACCCCGGCGCTGGTCTACCCCGATACACCCCGGCAGCGGCCCTCGTCGCCGCTGCTTGACGCGGTGCTGGCCGATCTCGATGCGGCGCAGGCGCGTGTCGATCTCGCGTCATTCGACTTCGACATCCCGGCTGTGACGGATGCGCTGCTGCGGGCGGAGGCCCGCGGGGTAGCGGTGCGGCTGGTGATCGATAGTGAAAACCTGGGCACGCCGGAAGTATCCGAGCAGGCGGGGCGGCTGCAGCGCGCCGGCATCGCGGTGCATTTCGACCGGCGCGAACCGTTCATGCATAACAAGTTCATCGTGATCGACGGCGCGCTGGCCTGGACCGGTTCCTGGAATGTGACCGATAACGATACCTGGCGAAATTCTAATAACATGCTCCGTTTCGCGAGCCGCCAGATCGCCGCCGACTACACAAACGAGTTTGAGCAGATGTTCGCGGGCCGCTTCGGCACCAGCAAGCGCAGCGCAACGCCATACCCGCAGGTCCGTGTCGGTGCGGCGCGCGTCGAGGTGTACTTCTCGCCCGAGGATGGCGTGGCGAAATATGTGCTCCAGCGACTGAACACGGCCAAGCGCAGCATCCACTTCATGACCTTCTCCTACACCGCCGACAACATCTCCGACGCGATGATCGCGAAGCTCAAGGCCGGCTTAACCGTACGCGGTGTGTTCGAGTCGCAAAACGCGGGCGGGAGCGGCGCCGATTTTGGCCGGCTGAAGGCGGGCGGGGTGGACGTGTTGGAGGACGGCAATTGCTACATTCTGCACCACAAGGTGATCGTGATCGACGAGCGCACCGTGATCACCGGCTCGTACAACTTTACGGGCAGCGCCGAGAAGGACAACGACGAGAACCTGGTGATCGTCGACGACCCCGTTCTGGCGCGGGCGTACTTGGACGAGTTCGAGCGAGCGTATGCGCAGGCCCAGGCGCCGACGCGCTGCCGCTAAACGATCCTCTCGCGTTCCACACAGACGTGACGT
>DATFXE010000646.1:0-5494 GCA_035258585.1 Roseiflexaceae bacterium
TCACCGGCGCGGGGCGCGGCTTCTGCTCGGGCGGCGACGTGCATGAGATTATCGGCGCGCTGCTAGGGCGCGATATGAAGGCGCACCTGGAGTTCACCCGCATGACCGGCGCTGTCGTGGCGAACATGCGCCTGCTGGAGAAACCGATCATCGCCGCGCTGAACGGCACCACCGCCGGAGCCGGCGCGGTGATCGCCCTCGCGTCCGACCTGCGGATCGCTTCCGAACAGGCCAAGATCGCATTCCTGTTCACCAAAGTCGGGCTTACCGGGGCCGACATGGGCGCCGCCTACCTGCTGCCGCGCATCGTCGGCCAGGGCCGCGCGCTTGAGCTTCTATTGTTCGGCGACAGCCTGGACGCCGCGACGGCCGAGCGCTATGGCCTAATTAACCGCGTCGTTGCGCACGACCAACTGCTGCCGGCCGCGTACGAGTGGGCGCGCCGCCTGGCGCAGGGCCCCGCGCTGGCGCTAGGGATGACCAAGCGCATGCTGAATAACGAGTGGAACATGGATCTGCTCTCGGCGATCGAGGCCGAAGCCCAGGCCCAGGCGCTGCTGCTCATGGGCGAGGACCATCGCATCTTCTACGAGGCGTTTCTGGAGAAGGCCAATCCGGCGTTCGTGGGACGCTAGAACCAAGAACCGCGTGCCCTCTGGGCGCACCGAGAACCGCAAACACAGCGATCGTTGATCGAATCGATTCTCATTGACACGAGTTGCGCGGTCGTCCATTGCGGGGAGGTCACCCAGAGGGTACCCGAGGGCTGCAAGCCCCCCAGAAGCTTTTTTTCTGGCGAACGTTGGCGGCAGAGCCGCCAACGTTCGCCAGAAAAAAGAAGATCTTGGGGAGACGCCCAGAGGGCACCCGGCCTCCCCAAACCCCTCCACTGCGTAACTCGTTTCATTGAAAGGGGTTGTTGGTTCTCGGTTCTCGGTTCAGTGTTTAGAGGCAGACAATGGAGAAGAGGATCATCAACCCGCCCGATCTGGCGCCGCCACGCGGCTTCAACCATGGCATCGCCGTGCGCGGCGGCGCGTTGCTCTTCCTGGCCGGCCAGGACGCCAGCGACGCCGCGGGGCGAATCGTCGCGCCGGGCGACCTGCTAGGGCAATGCGAGCAGGTGCTGCGCAATCTCCAGGCGGTGGTTCACGCGGCCGGCGGCACGATGCAGGATATCGTCAAGCTGAATATCTTCGTGGCCGACCGCGACGACTATCGCGCCAATCTCACATCGCTCGGCGCGCTGTTTCGCGCGTATTTCGGCGCGTACTACCCAACTGTCGCGCTGTTCGAGATCGCGCGCTTCTTTCAGGACGAGGCGCTGATCGAGATGGAAGGCGTCGCCGTGTTAGCTGAGCCAGGATAAGCAATCGCGCTGCGCAATCTACGCGGTCTGCTGCTTGGCCACCTGCCGCCGCGTGAGCGACAGACCGTAGCCAACCACCAGCAGTGTGGCGACCAGCCCGCCCCAGAAAACCAGCTGGGTCGGCAGCACAATGCCCAGCAGTGCGTCGAGTGAGTAGCTGCCCGGACCGGTTAGGCCCAGCACAGCCGCAACCACCAGTAGGATCAGTGGGTACTCATAGCCGCCGTTGACGCCCCAGAGCCCCTTGCTCCAGTGTGCCAGGGCGATCGCCATGATCATCGCACCGATAATACCCAGCGGGCCGATCGGGCCGAGCAGGCCCAGCGCCACGAGCAGCCCACCCACAAACTCTCCCAGGCCACCCAACACCGCCCAGGCCGCCGCCGGGCGTAGCCCCAATGAGGCCATCCAGCCGCCAAATCCCTTCAGGCCAACGCCGCCGAACCAGCCGAACAGCTTCTGCGCGCCATGCCCCGCCACGATCAGCCCGACCGCCACCCGCACAATCAGCAGCCCTAGATCGACCGACATTTTCGCTTCCTCCTTACAATCTACTTTTGTTTAAGAGGTTACTTACTTATAGTAACTAGAATCTATCATACTGACTCCCTATTGTCAAGTAGCTTCTCTTTTGGTAGCATGAAGGTAAACATGGCTGGTAGCATGCGCACATCGGCGAACGCGGAATACCAGCGAAAGGATACGATCGAATGCGGCATAGCGAACACGTCTGCGGGCGCTACCAACAGGCAATGGACCTGCTTGGCAAGCGCTGGACCGGGATGATCATATTTGTGCTCCTGGCGGGGCCGCGCCGCTTCAGCGAGATCGCCGAGCAGATCGAGGTTGTAAGCGACCGGATGCTCTCGGAGCGGCTGAAGGAGCTGGAGACGGCGGAAATAATCGAGCGGCGCGTCTACCCCGATACACCGGTGCGCGTCGAGTACCGCCTGACCGAGAAAGGGCAGAGCCTGGCGCCGGTTATCGAGGCGATCCAGCAGTGGAGCCACCAATGGATCGCAGAGCAACCTGCCGAAGTGGAGCAACCGTGACCGATACCAGCAGCCGCGCGCCTGCCTCTTGCGCGGGCGCGTGACCGCTCGAGTGGGTCGATCTCCCCGAGAATATACCCGGCGACGTGAGCTCAGGTGAGTGAAGGGAGCACAGGATGAATACCCTGCAGTTCAATGAATCGCTGGCCACCGAAACACCACCGCAGCAGCTGGGCCATGCGCTCCAAGCGCTCTGGTACGACGCCAAGGGTGATTGGGCAACCGCTCATCAACACGCTCAAGCCAAGGAGGATGCAGCAGGCGCATGGGTCCACGCCTATCTGCACCGCAAAGAAGGCGATCTGGGGAATGCCGCATATTGGTATCGCCGCGCGGGTCGACCTGTGGCTACGCTGCCGCTCGCAGCCGAATGGGAATCCTTGGTCGCGGCACTCCTCGCTGCGCTCCCCTGACGCCAGATCACCGGCCATCGTCTGTCGATCTGGCTTGGCTCCAGTGCGACTATGGCAACCAGGAGCTGTTCAACGGCGCATTCCCCATGCGGCTGCTGGTAGCGAAAGTCGGCTTGCAGATGGGCTATCTGGCGCACTACATTCGGCTGGGAAATTCCGAAGAGGCTGAGCCGATCGCGGCGGGTCTGCACGAGTCGCTGCGTGAGTGGGAGACCTATCGATGAACTTCAGCCTGACACCCGAGCAGCAGCGCGTCCAGACCATAGCGCGCCAGTTCGCCGACACAGAGGTCGCTCCGCTGGCGCGCGAAGCTGACGAGCGCGGCGAGTTCCCGCTGCACCTGGTGCCGCGCATGGCCGAACTAGGCTTTCTGGCCGGCCCGATCGGCCCCGAGTACGGCGGCACGGGCATGGACTATCTGAGCTTCGCGCTGGTGTACGAGGAGCTGGGCCGGGCCGACTCGTCGGTGCGCGGGTTCCTGGCGGTCCACGCCGGGCTGGTCTCGCTGTGCATTTACGACTGGGGCAGTGCAGAGCAGAAGCGGCGCTACTTGCCGCGCCTGGCCGCAGGCGAGCTCATAGGCTGCTACTGCCTGACCGAGCCAAACGCCGGCTCCGACGCCGCGGGGATGGAGACCAGCGCGCGCGAGGAAGCCGACGCCTATGTGCTGAACGGCGAGAAGATCTGGATCACCAACGGCAACATCGCGCATCTGGCGATCGTCTTCGCCACGCGCGACCCAGCCGCGCGCCATAAGGGCGTGTGCGCCTTCCTGGTCGACACGAATACACCCGGCCTGCGGCGCGAGCCGATCGCGGGGCTGGAGCTGGGCCATCGTGCTTCCGACCACGCGCGGCTGTTCTTCGAGGAGTGCCGCGTGCCGAAGAGCGCACTGCTGGGAGAAGCAGGCCAGGGCTTCAAAATCGCAATGTCGGCGCTGGACCACGGCCGGCTCGGGGTGGCCGCCGGCGCGCTAGGTGTAGCCCAGGCCTGCCTAGACGCCTGCGTGGAATTCGCCCGTGCGCGCCGCCAGTTCGGCAGGCGGATCGCCGACTTCCAGATGATCCAGGCCAACCTGGCCGATATGGCCGCCGACGTCGATGCCGCGCGGCTGCTGGTCTACCGCGCGGCCTGGATGAAGCAGCAGGGCCTGCCGACGACCAGAGAGACCTCGATCGCCAAGCTGTTCGCCACCGAGGTGGCCGTCAAAGCAGCTTCGGACGCGGTGCTGATCCACGGCGGGCGCGGCTACTCCAACGCCTTCCCGGTCGAGCGCTACTACCGCGACATCAAGGGCTTACAGATCTACGAGGGCACCAGCCATATCCAGCGGATCGTGATCGCGCGCGATCTGGTCGGGAGAGAATAGTAACGAGGACTGAGGACTGAGGACTGAGTGGCCAGGGATTACTCAGTCCTCGATCCTCAGTCCTCAGTCCTCAGGAGAAGACGTATGCCAACGCTGCCATGCGGACATGAGGTTTCGGACGCTAATCAGGTTCACTACTGCTCGTACCTACGCGTCCCGGAGCTTATCGCCCTCCAGCCGCGCAAAGAGGAGCTGAAGCACCACGACGAGCTGCTGTTCATCATCACGCACCAGGTCTTCGAGCTGTGGTTCAAGCTGATCCTGCACGAGATCGGGGCGGCGATTCAGCTGCTGGATGCGGATAACCCCGGCTATGCTACCTGGCTGATGCGACGCGTCAACCAGGTCGTGCGGCTGCTTATCGAGCAGATTCATATGACAGAAACCATGGCGCCGCAGGATTTCTTCGCGTTCCGCGCCGCGCTCAGCCCAGCCAGCGGCACCGAATCGCTCCAGTACCGCGAGATCGAGATCCGCTCGGGCCTGCGCGACACCGCCAGGTACCGTCCGGCGCTGGAGGTCGCGCCCGGCCCGCCCGGCACCGAGTCGCCCCAGACGCGCGTGCTGACGGCGAGCCTGGCGGCCGCCTGGGAGCAGCCCTCGCTGCATGACGCCTTTATGGGCCTGCTGAGGCGCCGCGGCGTGACGGTGGCGCAGATCTACGCGCCGCTCGACCGCTCGCGCCATCACGATCTGTTCCTGCTGGCCGAGACGCTGCTGGAGTACGACGAGCTGTTCAACCTCTGGCGCACCCACCACCGCGCCATGGTCGAGCGCGCGCTCTCGGGGGCCACCAAGGGCACCGGCCACACCACCGGCGTGCGCTACCTCGACCGCACGCTGACCTACCCGCACTTCTTCCCCGAGCTGTGGGACGCGCGCGCGACGCTGTGGCAGCAGATGGGCGAGCAGCCGGCGAGTGACGCGGGAGCATGAGGCGTTGAGCGCATTGAGATTGGGCGCTCTGAAGCTATTCTACTTGACTCCGGGTGTATACTGAATTATTGGAGCACTCCTTCCGCACTTCCCTGGTGTCTGATCGCACGTCTTACCATCTTCGGTTGCCCTACGGTGGTGTGTAATACTGAGCGCTGCACAAATAGCTAAACTTTTTGGTGGGGGTGTGGGGGCGACGCCGGGTACCCTCTGGGTGTGGGCACCCGGCCGCCCCCAAACCCCCCAGCAGCCATCTTTAGCTGCCTATGCAGCGGTCAATAGATGGCATGCCCAAGCCACTTCTATCGTAGACACGCTCGTAGGTGTTGTTCAACCTGGTCTTTCAAGCAGCCTT
>DATFXE010000647.1:0-3524 GCA_035258585.1 Roseiflexaceae bacterium
CGTCGTCAACGGCCAGTATTTTCATCGCTGTGCCCCTAAAGCCTCTGCATTAACCACCAAGACGCCAAGACACCAAGGATGAAGGGATCTGGAAAATCTAAATCATCCCTGGGGAGGTGTGGAGGGGCCGAAGGCCCCTCCACACCTCCCCAGGGTGGGGTTCGGGGGCGGGCTGCGCCCGCCCCCGAACCCCACCCTGGGATGTTTTGAAATTTCTGAGTCCCTAAAATAGATTCGCTATCTTTGAGCCTTGGTGGCTTGGTGTTTGCGTGCTCTATTCACCTATATTTGCCGAGTCGATATCGATTGTCAGGCTGACTACTGATTCGCGGGGTAGCACGACCGAGAACCGCGCCCCCTGCGCCTCCACTCGACCGTCGTGGCGCTCGACGATCGATTGGACGATCCACAGCCCCAGCCCGACACCGCTCTGCTCTGGCTCGTCGGCGCCCGAGCGTACGAAGCGGCCAAACAGCGCGGCGCCGTTGCTTGTGGGCAGCCCCGGCCCCTGATCTTCGACCCACAGCGTCACCTCGGCATCCGCGACCTCCCCACCGATCGTGATCGTCGACCGGGCCGGGGCGAATTTGTTGGCATTGGCCAGCAGGTTCACGAACACCTGTGTTAGCAGTGGCGCGTCGCCCAGAATTAGCGGCAGCGGGAACGGCAGGTCGACGATCGCCTCCTGCTCGCGCTGGCGCAGCAGCGGCCTGGTCAGTTCCAGCGCGCCCTCGACCACCTCATCCAGCGCGACGGGGCGACGGCGGATGGCGTGGCGCCCGGCCTCGATCCGCGCGCTTTCCAGCAGGTTGTCGATCAGCTGCGTCAGCCGCAGCGTCCCGCGCTGAAGTGAGAGGATCAGCTGACCGATCTGCTCGGTGCTCAGGTCGGGCAACTGGTCGAGCAGCAGATCGATCGATGCCAGCTGGGCCGAGAGCGGCGTGCGAAATTCGTGCGAGATATTGGCCAGCACCGCGTCGCGCAGCCGGCGCGTGGCCTCGACCTCGGTCTCGTCGCGCAGCACCTGAACCTGCTGCTCGTCGGCGAACGGCGCGCTGGTGATCACCACGCTGCGCAGGCTGCCGTCGCGCAGGGCCAGCCGCTCGGTCGCGTGTGCGCCACCGCGAAAGCGCGCATGCACGATCGGGCAGTGTTCGGCGCATGGCCGCCTGCCGTCGGCCCCCATTGGGTTCAGCACATCGCCGCAGAACCGGCCGATCATCTCCCGCTCGCTCAGGCCTAGCAGCGCCGCTGCCTGTGGGTTGACATAACGTATTCGACGCTCGCGATCGACGCTGAAGACTCCTTCGACAATGCCGGTGATGATCGCCTGCGACTCAGACTGCTGGCGTCGCAGATCGGCTGTCAGCCGCAGCAGCCGCCAGCGCATCTCCTCCAGCGTGGCCGCCAGCGTGCCGATCTCACCGCCGGTCGCCACCAGGATCGGCGTATCGAGATCGCCGCGGCCGATGCGCGCGGCCGCGCCAGTGAGCGTTCGGAGCGGCCGGCTCAGCCGTCGCCCCAGCAGGAAGCTGGCCAGCGCCGCCAACATGGCCATGCCCAGCGACAAGAGCAGCAGTGTTTGGATGAGCTGTTGGAGCGAGAGCGCAACGCCCGTCGTGGGTAATGTGGTCTGGATCGTGCCCAGCAGATCGCCGGATGGGCTGCGCAGCGGCACAAGCGCCTGATAGCGAGCCAGGGCATCGTCGCGTGCAGCGACGATCTGCTCGCCGCCAGGCTGGATCGGGGCGGGCGGCAAAATCGCCACCGCCAGCCCAAGCTCATCGCTGAGCGAACGGGTAAACGTCTCGTCCAGCAGGGTGGCGACCAATACCTGCGCACCATTAAGCCCTGGGATTGTGGCGCGCGCGCCCTGGGCCAGCGGCTCGCCGGCGAGCGGATACAAGAAGCGATCCGCGCTCACATGCTCGGCGGCGATCAGTTCCCACGGCAGGGGCGCGCCGCTGCTGGATACCACCCGGCCGTTGCGCAGCACAGCCGAGCCGTCAAGCCCGCTGGTGCGCTGGAACTGTGCCAGGAAGGGCGCCAGCGCGGCTATATCATTGGCCTGCAAGAGACGTAGCAGCGTCGGGCGCTCGGCCAGCAGCTGCGCGGAAGTCAGCGCGCTGTCCCCGGCGCGCTCGATCTGCGCATGCGCGGTCAGGCCGGCCTGGGTGACCCGCGCCAGCGCCTGCCTATCAGACAGCTGCTGGAGCAGACGCGCGGCCGTTACGGCCACGCCGGTCACCGCCAGGAGCAGCAGCCCAACGTTGATCAAGATGAGCAGGGTACTGAGGCGTAGGCGATGCATAGCAATAAGCAATAAGCAATAAGCAGTAACCAGTAAGCAGTACTATACCAGATTCTGCTGACTGCCGACTGCCAACTGCTAATGTTCTTTGCCGCGCAGGAGATCAGCCCCCAGCACCAGGATCAGCGAGATCAGGCCCAGAACCAGTGCCGCGCTGTAGGCGCCGATATACTGGCGATCGTCGAGGGCGCGGAAGATATAGAGCGTGGCGGTCTCCGTCTGGCCCTGCACGCCGCCGCCGATCACCAGCACGGCGCCGAACTCACCCAAGGCGCGGGCGAAGGTCAGCGTCAGGCCATAGATAAAGCCCCAGCGCAGCGCCGGAAAGGTCACATGCCAGAAAGTCTGCCAGCCGCTCGCGCCGATCGTCGCGGCGGCCTGCTCCTGCTCGATCCCAAAGGCGGCCAGCACCGGCATCAGCTCGCGCACCATGAACGGCAGCGTCACGAACAGGGTTGCGAGCAGCATGCCCGGCAGCGCGAAGGCGATCTTTAGGCCGAGCGCCTCGGTGATGGGCGCGAAGAGGCCGGTGCGCCCAAACAGCAGCAGCAGCATATAGCCGGCCACCACGGGCGAGACGGCAAACGGCAGGTCGATCAGCCCGTTCAGCACACGCCGGCCGCGGAAGTTCTGCCGCACCAGCACCCAGGCCTCTGCCGTGCCGCAGATCGCGTGGATGAGCACGACGATCACGGCGATCAGCAGCGTGCGCCAGAAGGCCGAGAGCACATCCGGCTCGCCCAGCGCTGCGACGATCGCGCCCAGCCCGCCCGAGAAGGCGCCGGCGACAAGCGCGGCCAGCGGCGCAAGGATCAGCAGCGCCACATAGGCGACGACGATGCTGATGAGCAGCCACTTCATCCAGTTCATTCCGGCGAGTGGGCGAGTGGGTGCGGGGGCGAGTGGGCGAAATTGGATCGCCCCGTCGCCCCCGCGCCCCCTCGCCCCTTCGCTGGTCATCTTATCCATCATCGCGCCTCCGCTGCAAGAAATCCACCAGCACCACCAGACCGAAGGCGATCGTCAGCATGACCACCGACATGGAGCTGGCGGCGCGCCGGTTTTCGGACTCGATCTCGCCCAGCACATACACAGCAGCGGTTTGCGAGCGCAGCGGAATGTTGCCGGCTACCACCACAATTGCGCCGAACTCGCCGATCGCACGAGCGAAGCTGAGCAACGTGCCGGCGGTCAGCGGCATGGCGATCGCCGG
>DATFXE010000648.1:0-9972 GCA_035258585.1 Roseiflexaceae bacterium
CCGCCACACCCGCGCCCACACCGGCGCACGACACCGGCTGGCTTCCTGGGCGCCCCGGCGTCGAGCTGCGGCGGATGCGGACCACAGCCGGGCCTGGCCACCTGGATGTTCCATTGACGGTGGTGCGGCTCGACCCCGCGCGTGTGCGATTACGGGTCGCCTACGCGCCGGATCACCCGCGCGGGCTGCGAACCTGGTTTGAGGAGCGGCGGCCGCTGGCAGCAATCAACGGCAGCTTCTTCACGCCGAAATATCAGGCCACCGCGCTGCTGATCAGCGATGGCGTCATCAGCGGCGAGAGCTATGCTGGGTTCGGCGGTATGCTGGCGGTAGCGTCGGATGGCAGCATCGATCTGTGGGCGCTGCACGATCGGCCCTACGATCCCGGCGCGGCGTTCGAGCAGGCGCTACAATCCTTCCCGATGCTGGTCTTTCCCGGCGGCGAGCCGACGGCGATCGAAGACGATCGGCAGCGCGCCCGCCGGAGTGTGGTGGCGATCGACCGCGCCGGCCGCCTGCTGCTGCTGGTCAGCCCAACCAGCGACTTTACGCTGCGCGGCGTGGCCGAGTGGCTCAGCCGGAGCGACCTGGACGTGGATCGCGCGCTGAATCTGGATGGCGGCGCTTCGACCGGGCTGTACTTGATCGACGGGCCGCTCCAGGAGACGATCGACTCGTTCGGGCCGCTGCCGATCGTGTTGCTGGTGGAGGCGAGGCAGTAGGCAGTA
This sequence comes from Roseiflexaceae bacterium, assembly GCA_035258585.1. GTDB lineage: Bacteria > Chloroflexota > Chloroflexia > Chloroflexales > Roseiflexaceae > DATFXE01. Next base: position 729 of record DATFXE010000648.1, read on the forward strand.
AGCAGTAAACCATACTGCCGACCGCTTACTGCTTACTGCCGACTGTCAGGCCGCGCCGCCGATGTCACGCCGCAGCAGCGAGCGGTAGGCATATGCGAAGAACAGCGCGCTCCAGGCGCCGATCACCAGCGTCGCCTGGAGTGGCGAAGGCAGCGTAGATAGGTCCATCGTGCGCGTCAGCACGGCCGGCTCGAGACCGAAACTGCGGCTATTAAGCACGATCAGCGTGTTGATATTCGGCTGAACGATCAGATTGAGCAGCACGCGAACCAACCCGCCCAGACTTGACAGAAACGACAGCGCCCCCAAGCCGCCGTCGATCACCAGAAACAGAAAGCCGCCAACCGCGCCCGCGATCACCGATCGTCCCAGAATGCAGCTAGCGACCGTGACCAGCAGATAGGGCAGCAGCACATACAACGATCGCAGCACGCCGAGCGGCAGCGCAAGCGAACTCGCCGCAGCGCCGCTGGTGCTTGAGACGAGCGCGCTAAACAGCAGCGCGAGCAGCGCGCCAAGCAGCAGAGCGAGCAGGATCCCCGCTAGCAGCACCAGCAGCAGCCCGGCAATCTTGGCGATCAGGTAACGGCCGCGGTTGGGCTGACGCGCCAGCTGGGTGCGCAAGGTGCCCCAGCTATACTCGCTGCCTAGTGCCCCAGCCGCCAGGGCGATCGCACACATACCGCCGACGCCGTCCACATGCATCAGCACCGCGCCAAAGATGCCTGGAAAGCCCAGATGCAGCCGGAACTGCGCGACTTGTTCCTCGCGCAACAGCGCCAGCCGGGCTCCGCCGCTGAACAGGCCGTCGTGCAGACCAACGAGCAGGAATTCGGTCGCCAGCAGCAGCACCAGCAGCGTCAGAAACACGGCAAGCAGCACCCAGGCCAACGGGCGACGCGTGAGCTTGAACCATTCGGCGCGGATGAGGTTTAGCATAAGCTGCGATTTTCAGATTGTAGATTCGCCCAGAGAGCACCCGATTGTAGACTACTATCCTCAATCTGCAATCTACAGTCTCATGGTCGGGTGACTTCCAAAAAGAAATCCTCCAGTCGCCGCTCGACCGGGCGGATCTCGGCAACCGAGATAGCATGCGCGGCCAGCAACATGGTGATCTCGGCCGCCCGTTCGGCCGGGGCATCCACCAGCAGCGCGTCGCCGCGCTGCTCCACACCTGCGACCCAGGCTGCGCCGCGCAGCAACGCAGCTGCCTGCGCGAGCACATCCGCAGAGATGCCATGCGCTGCATCATCGCCTGAGCTTGCCGCAGGAGTGGCGGGATCGCCAGCCACTCGCACCAACAGGCCGCGGCCGCGCCGCAGCAGCTCGGCTACGGTGCCTCCGATCACCACCCGGCCGTCTTTTAGAATCGCCACCTCATCGCACATCTGCTCGACCTCGTGCAGCAGGTGGCTAGACACAAAGATCGTGCGGCCCGCGCGCGCCAGCGTGCGGATCAGCTCGCGAATCTCCAGCTGACCAGCCGGGTCGAGCCCATTCGTCGGCTCATCCAGAATGATCAGCTGCGGCTCGTGCAGTAGCGCTGCGGCGATGCCAAGGCGCTGGCGCATCCCCTGGGAGTAGACACGGAACTTGTCGCCGGCGCGATCGGCCAGCTCGACCACGTCCAGCGCGGCTTCCGCTCGCGCGGGCGAGACACCGGCGGCCAGCGCCAGCAGGCGCAAATTATCGCGCCCGGAGAGGTAGGGGTAGAATGCCGGCGCCTCGATCATCGCACCGACGGCGGCCAGCGCCTGCTCGGGGGCGCGAGCGATATCGTGGCCCAGCACGACCGCGCGCCCGGCGGTGGGCGTGATCAGCGCCAGCAACATGCCGATCGTCGTCGTCTTGCCGGCGCCATTCGGCCCAAGGAAGCCGAAGACGCAGCCGGGCCGCACATCCAGATCGAGCCGATCGACCGCCGTGCGCGTTCCAAAGCGTTTGGTGAGCCCTTCGGTGTGGATTGCCGCGTCCATATTCCTGGCAGCGCCGGTGGCGCTGGCTTCACAATTGACTGTGTGCAGCAATTATATCAGGTGTTGCGGCTGCTTCAAATGCTGATCAGCCGGCGGCAGCATGGAACCGCCTTTATATATGTGGTTGGTTTTTCGCCCTGCGGGCGAAAAACCAACCACATTATGAAAGCTCCCCGTGAAGAAGGAGCTCGCCCGGCCGGGCGAGCTCCTTCTTCACGGGGAGCAAAACGTATTGCGCCACAGCCGATCAATCAACGCCGGAGGCGAATAGTGCCGGCGTGCTGAAGTGAAAGCGCAGCGCGTCCGGCAGGGTCGTGCGCCAGCCGAGGAAGCTGTGCCCGCCGCCGAACTCCTGGTACGAGACTGCGGCGCCGACGTTGATCAAGGTCGTGCAGAGCGAATGAACGCTTTCCAGCACCGCCGGCGTCTCATAGCGGCCGACGTCGATGTAGCACTGCGGCGGCCTGAAGCCGCGCGCGGCGTTGCGCGCCATCAGTACCGGCACCGCCTTCACGAACGAGCGCGCAATTGGCGATTGGGCCAGCGCCTGGCCAAAGACGTGCGGCCGCTCCAGTGTGGTGTACAGGCTCAGCGTGGCGTTGTAGCCTACGCCCCCGATCACGCGCTCCAACGGGTCGGATGATGTGGCGTAGCGTGCATCTACCCAGGGCACCAGACCATCGGCCAGGAACTGCACGAACTTGCCATCGAGCCGATCTTCCCCCGCGCCGGCGCGCTCGGCGCGCTGAACGAACACGAGAATCGCTGGCGAGGCCTCACCCGTGGCAATCAACGCATCCATGATCTGCGGCGCGCGGGCCGAGATCAAATAGGCTTCGCCGTCGAGCAGGTACAGCGTCGGGTAGCGCCGCTCGTCCGGATCGTAGTTTGGTGGCAGGAACACCCACACCCGCGCCCAGGTCGCGCCGTCGGCGCTGCCCACCAACTGGTAGGCCACCGAGGCGATCGAATCGCCCGATGCATCCTCAAGCTCGGGCACCGGGCGGGCATTGGGCATCTCCAGCACCGAGAGCACCCGCGCCGGGGCAACCTCGACGATCTGGCGCGGGTTGAGCGGGTCGGTCTTGCAGTGGTTCAGCCAGGCTGCCCAGCCACCCGCGCGCTCGGCGCCGGCCCGCGCGTGATCGACCACGAAGGCGTACTCGATCCAGGCGTCGAGCGGCATCTGCGCAGTCAGAGCGAACAAGTCGCTGCCTGGCAGCCGCGCCATGCGGGTTCGATCCGGGTCGTAGCCGAGGATATCGCCCACGACGGAGACAGTTTCGGCGCCAGGATCGCGATAGAACCAAGTCACCGTTCCATCGTACTCGACCCACGGTGCCGGCGCGTCGCCGCCGGTGTTCAGAAACTGCTCGACCAACGCGTCGATCTCTTGGGTGGGGGCGCCTTCGGCGGCGCGGCGATCGAGCTCGGCGCTCAGGTCGGCAAAAGTCGGGCGGAACAGGGCGTTCGCGGACATCGGTAGCTCCTTAATTGCGGGCGGTCAACGAGCAATGACAAATTGCTTATCACTATACCGTTGACTAGCGGCAATCAGATACCGACGTCAGGAGGCAGGAAGCAGAAGGAAATTGCTACTGCCTCCTGCCGACTGCCTCCTGCCTACTGATGACTGCTCAGCTCCTGCTCCAGCGCCGCCTGGGCCGCCTGCGGGCTAGCCTGGCCCTTGGTGGCCTTCATCACTTGGCCCACCAGGAACTTGATCGCCACGGTCTTGCCGGCGCGGTACTCGGCCACCGCCTTGGGGTTCGCGACGATAGCCTCGCGCGCGATCGCCGCCAGCGCATCGCCTGCGCCGATCACCGCCAGGCCGCGCGCGGCCACGATCTGCTGGGGCGGCTGGCCGTCGCGGAAGCTGGCCTCGAAGACTTCCTTGGCGCTGGTGCGGGTGATCGTGCCCCCATTCAGCAGATCCTGCACCTGGCCGATGTACTCCGGCTTGAAGCGGCTGGCCGCGGATTCGAGCGACTCGCCGGTCTCCTTGAGTAGCCGGAACAGCTCACCGCCGATCCACTTGGCGATCTCGGCCGCGGGCACGCCCGACGGCGCGGCGGCGACGGCCGCCTCGAAATAGTCGGCATCCGCGCGCGCGCCGGTGAGCAGGTCGGCATCGTAGGCGCCCAGACCATAGGCGGCCATGAAACGGGCCCGGCGCGCGTCGGGCAGCTCGGGCAGCTCGGCCTGACGTTCGGCGATCCACTCGGAGGTGATCTTGAGCGGCGGGATGTCGGGCTCGGGGAAGTAGCGGTAATCCTCTGAGCCTTCCTTAATACGCTGCTCGACCGTCAGGCCCCTAGCCTCATCCCAACCGCGCGTCGATTGGCGGATGGTCTGGCCGGACTCCAGCGCCTTGATCTGCCGATCGATCTCATATGTCAGTGCACGCTCGACCGAGCGAAATGAGTTCATGTTCTTGATCTCGACCTTGGCGCCGTACTGCTGCTGCCCGCGCGGGCGCACCGAGATATTGGCGTCGCAGCGCAGCGCGCCCTCCTCCATGTTGCCGCTGTTGACGCCGATCCAGATCAACACCTGGCGCAGCTTCTGAAAGTAGCGTTTGGCTTCCTCGGGCGATGTGATGTCCGGCTCGGAGACGATCTCCATCAGCGGGACACCGGCCCGATTGTAATCGACCAGCGACGAGCCGTCGGCCTGGTGATACAGCTTGCCGGTATCCTCCTCGATATGCACGCGCGTCAGGCCAACGCGCTTGGGGCCAGCGTCGCCCTCGATCTCGACCCAGCCGCCCACACACAGCGGGTCGTCGAACTGGCTGCGCTGGTAGGAAGACGGCAGGTCGGGGTAGAAATAGTTTTTACGGCTGATCACGTGATCGGGTCGGATGGTGCAGTTCAGCGCCAGGCCAGTCAGCCCCGCGCGCTCGACCGCGCGCACATTGAGGAACGGCAGCGCGCCCGGCAAGCCCATGCAGACCGGGCAGACATGCGTGTTGGGCTCGGCACCGGCGATATCGGCGCTACAGCCGCAGAACATCTTCGACGTGGTCAATATTTGGGCGTGTACCTCAAGCCCGATCGTCACCAGGTAGTCCATTGGTTTCCTCATCAGGTAGCGTGTTCTGGGCGCATTATAGCACGCTCGTATGGTATCATACAGCTCGGTTGGAACGTTCCAACGTTCCAACCTGCAAACGTAAAAACCTGCATCATTATAGCTAGGAAGGTCTCATCGATGTACCACAACCTGCTCGCCGCCCTCAACAACGAAGTCTCCGGCGCCGCCGCCAAGCGCCTGGTCGCACGGATCAGCCAGTGGCACCGCATCCAGGCCAGCCCGATGTACCGCGAGGCGGCTGAGTGGGTCCATGCTACCCTCCAGAGCTGGGGCCTCTCCAGCGCGATCGAGCGCTTTTTGGCGCGCGAGGGCGCGCAGGCCTGGGGCGAGCCGATGTTCCAGGAGTGGTGGTGCGACGAGGCCACGCTCGATCTGCTGGACGCGGGCGGGGCCACGCGCAAACTGGCCGATTATCGCGCCGTGCCGCTCTCGCTAATGCCGCGCAGCAGCGCGGCCGACGGCGAGTATGACCTGATCGCGATCGAGGGCGGCGAGAGGCCCGAGCACTACGATGGGCTGGATGTGCGCGGCAAGCTGGTGCTGACCCGCCAGATGCCTATGGCGGTCCACCATCTGGTGATCGAGCGCTTCGGCGCGGCCGGTTTGATCTTCGACGGCATGCGCAGCGTACCGGAAGTCTGCCCGCCCGGCGATTTGCAGGACGACATCCAGTATGCCTCGTGGTGGTGGTGGGGCGGCGAGACGCGTGCGTTCGGCTTCGCCGTCACGCCGCGCGTGGGCGCCGAGCTGCGCCGTACGATCGCGCGCCGCGCCACGCCGCTGCGCGTGCGGGCGCGCATCCGCAGCCATTTCACCGACGGGACGATCGAGACTGTCAGCGCGTTCATTCCAGGCGAGACCGACGAGGAGGTGTTGATCACCGCGCACCTGTGCCACCCGGCGCCGATGGCCAACGACAACGCCAGCGGCGCGGCGGCGCTGATGGAGGCCGCCCGCGCGCTGCACGCGCTGATCGCCAGCGGCGCGCTACCCAAGCCAAAGCGCGGTATTCGCTTCCTGTGGATGCCCGAGATGACCGGCACCTACGCCTACCTGGCCGCCCACGAGCCCGAGCTGCCGCGCGTCGTCGCCGGCCTGAACCTGGATATGGTCGGCGAGGACCAGGACCAGACCGGCAGTTCCTGGCTGCTGATCCGCGGCTCCGACGCGCTGCCGAGCTTCGCCGAGCCGCTGCTGGAAGCGCTGCGCGAGGGCTACTTCGGCCAGGCGCACACCTTCAACGGCCAGGGCGACTTCCCGCTGTTCCGCCACGCGGTGGTGCCGTTCTCCAACGGCAGCGATCACTACATCCTGGGCGACCCGTCGGTGGGCATCCCGTCGCCAATGCTGATCCAGTGGCCGGATCGCTTCTATCACACCACCGCCGACACGCTGGAGAAGGTCTCGCCGGCCTCGTTGGCGCGCTCGGCCGCGCTGGCCGGCACGTACGCCTACTTCGTGGCCGGCGCCGGCGCGCGCGAGGCGGGCTGGCTGGCGCGCGAGATGACCGCGCGCTTCCAGATCCGGCTGGCGCGCAAGCTCCAGAGCGCGACCAGCGCCGCGCTGGGCGGCGCGCGGCCGGAAGGCCCGGCCTGGGAGCGGCGCGTGGCCTTCCGGCTCGACCGGCACGAGGCCGCGCTGGAAAGCCTGCGGCGGCTCGACCCCGGCTTCGAAGCGCAGCCCTGGCGCGACCAGGCGACCGCGATCGCGGACGCGGCGTGGGCGCGCTCGCGCGATGTGCTCGACGACTGGCAGGTGGAGGATGCGCCGACGCTGGCCGAGGAAGATGCCCGGCGCATCCCGCTGCGGCGCTACCGCGGCCCAGTCAGCCTGCGGCCGCACCTGCGCCGCCTGTCGCTCGAGGAGCGCGATGCAGCCCGCGCCATGCTGCGGCGCCACGGCGCCTTCACCAACCTGCCGGCCGACGTGGCGCTGTACTGGGCCGACGGAAAGCGCACACTGGCCGAGATTCTCGACCTCGTCGAGCTGGAGACGCAGGTGCGCGACCCGGAGGGGTTAGCGGCCTACTTCAAGCTGCTGGCGCGGCTGGAGCTGATCGAGCTGCGGTAGAAATGTCGGTCTAAGTGGCTAGGCGGCCTACTAATGGGTCGTTTGGTTTCGACATCGCCATTCGGTTGAACCGCAGAACCGCGGAACCAGTGAGCCGCGGTTCTGCGGTTCTGCGGTTCGTAAATGGCGATAGGCAAAACAACTGACCTACTAATACTAGTCGGGCGGTTGATGTGAAAGACAGGAGTACACGATCTTATGAGCGCGTGGCCGGTAGGCTATCGAGAACAGCTGTCAGGCGCAGCGTGTAGCGTATGCGCTGAGGGTCGGCCAGAGGAGCAAGAAGGAAGGATTCGCTTCTTTTCCAGTGCGTTCTCAGACGGGTACTTACATCTACGAGGTGTCCAGCGTGGCTATGTGGTGGTCATTTGGCGAGGCCGGCATATGGTGGAGCCGACGGATCTCTCGGAGGACGAGGCGGCGGCATTTTGGTTCGACATGTTGCGGGTGAGCCGCGCAATGCAGGTGGTTTATCGCCCGTTGAAGATGAACTACCAGTTGCTCGGGAATAGAATCGCGCATCTGCATTGGACGGTGGCACCGCGATTCGTGGACGATGTGGCGCCAGGTGATCCGTTGCCGGGATCGGGGTATCACGCTTTTCCCGAGGATGAGGTTCGTCGGGAGGTCGCGCATTTGCGCGACGTGCTGGCGCAGATGCCGTGACCCCAAGCGTAAAGTGCCATCCAGCATTCGCGTGCAGCGGAATGGCTGAGTCGTCGGTTTTTCCAATGCCACGGTATGGCCCGCCGCCGCTGACGCTTAGACAAGGTTTCGCCTGGCAGCGATCAGCTTTACAGTTGGGGAGGTGCGGAGGGGGCACCCAGAGGGTACCCGGGCCCCTCCAAACCTCCCCAATGCTGGGGGTTTGGAGCGGCTTCGCCGCCCCAAACCCCCAGCCAAAAGTGTAAAGTTCGCAAGAACCTTGTCTTATGCGTTTTACGGATTCGAGGCGAGCTTTCTCAGGCTACGCCAAGAAAGGAGTCTCTTGATGACCGAGACTATGCTTGTGAAGTTATTTGAGCACAACAACTGGGCGAACATGGAAATCATTCAGGCTTGCTCAGCCCTGAGTGACGAGCAACTCGACGCTGAACCGCAGTCCGCCACGAAAGGCAGCATTCGCCAAACCTTGGTGCATCTCGTGGCGTCGCAGCAGGGCTACCTGTCGCTCCTGACCCTGCCAGTTGAAGCCAGGCCCGATGTCCGCCCCGCATTCGCCGAGTTGCAGCAAGCCGCGAGTATCAGTGGAGAAGGGTTGCTGGCCTTGGCCAGAGACCAGCCCAGCAAAGAGTTAAAGACTCAACTCCGAACGACGGATGGATATTTGGTGGAGCCTTGGGTTGTCATGGTTCAGGCCATTAACCATGCGACCGAACACCGCGAGCAGATCAGCAGCATGCTCAGCGCTCTGGGAGTGACTGCTCCAGACCTTGACGGTTGGTGCTATGGAGAGGTGACACATGCGGTCATCCCGATAGCACCGTGATCGACGCCAAAGTTCTTTGAGAGGGCAGTAACCGTAGAACGAACGGGGCAACCGACTGCCTTCCGCGCCACTGAGCGATATGTTCAGCAAGCGCCTGGCGGTCCAGCCGTAGGGCTGATCTACAGTCGCCGTCTCGTCTATCATCCAGAGCACGTAGTACGCTTGCGGCGGGGCAACCGAGTCCGGTGGGCAGGGCATACGCGGCGGGCACTCGGGATAGTGCGTTGTTGAGTCTCACCATCGCGTGCCGGTGTCCTCCGCCAAAGTCTCGAAATGTTGTACTCGTTCGCGCGGATCAGTACCATACCCCCAGCATATCCGTTCACTGGTAGAAAGCTGGGGCTGTCATGGCACGTCGTGCATACCCAACCACCTTTGAAGAACGTGTAGCGATTATGGAACGCGCCAGCGCTGGGCAATCCGATCCCGTGATTGCGGCCACGCTCCACTGCTCGGTCTGGACTGTCCGCAAGTGGCGCCGCATTGGGCAACGCCAGGGTCGCGCAGGTTTGGCTCCGCCGCTCGGTCGACCACCTAGTGGGCCGCTCGGCTCGGTCGCACCTGCGCTCCGTGATGCCATTCTCAAGATGCGCCGCGCCCATCCTGGCTG
>DATFXE010000649.1:0-3475 GCA_035258585.1 Roseiflexaceae bacterium
GCTCCGCCAGCACTCGTGCCTCGCCGCGTCGGACTACAAGCAGCATGGCCAGCGCGGCAGCCAGAACGATCAGCGTGTAGGCGAAGATGAACCGATAGTTGCGGCCCGTAAGATCGAGGAAACCGCCGACGAGGACAGGCCCGATGACCTCAGCGGACTGGGTGGCGAGAAAGTAGATCCCGGTGTAGATGCCGATCTGCTCCAATCGATCCGGCGGCGCACTGTCGAGCACCATCGGCAGCGCGTTGACGGTGATCAGCGCCCAACCGGCACCGGCGAGTATCAGCAGACCGCGGATCATGGCCAGATCGGTCGCCAGGCCGATCATGGCGAGGGCGGCGGCGAGCGTGAGCACGCCCCCCAGGGTCGCACGTCGACGCCCGATCCGTGCGCTGATCAACCCGGTCGGCAGCGCGAAGACGACGATCGCCAGCGCGAAGAAGGTGAGCAGCTGCGATTCCTGCCCGCGTGCGACCCGCAGACTGTCTAGGGCGAACGAGGTAAAGAAAACCGTCAGCGCGCTGTAGGCAAGAAATAGGCAAAAAATCGCTCCCAGCAGTGCCAAGAGCGACCGATCTCCTTGCCGGCGCGCGGCGTGGAGGTCCTGAAAGGCGCTCAGTTGATCTCGGATGGCATGCCGAAGGGGGCGCCTACCCTGGCCAGCGCCGTACGCGGTATCACCTTGGGCCGGCACAGGCACCAGGACGACCACCAGCAAACAACCAACCAGCAGGACGGCGGCTCCGAACAGGAACGGGGCAATCGTGGACTGCTGGTAGAGCACGCCGCCAATCAGAAATGCCAGCACCGCGCCGACGCCGCCCATGAAGTTGATGACGCCGTTGGCCTGTGAGCGTAGCGGCGAGGGGGTGATGTCGGGCATGAGCGAGATGATTGGCGTGCGGATAATGTCGACCGCCAAGACCAGCGCGACCACGACGAGCATGAACAAGGCGAGCGGCTGGCCAAGCATGAACGGCATGATGGCGAACGCGAGCGCGGCGATTGGCGCGCCGGCCAGAATGTAGGGCTTGCGCTTGCCCAAGCGGCTGGTAGTAGCATCTGATAGCGCGCCAATGAGCGGCAAGATCAGCAGTGCGGCCAGATTATCGAGTGTCATGATGAAGCCAGCTAGCGCAGCACCCAGCCCGAAGCCGCCTGGTACCGGGCTGGTCTCGCTAAAGTCGGCGCGACCCGACTGAAGAAAGATCGGTACGTACGCGTTGTAGATCGCGAACAGTACCTGCACGCTCAAGTACGCGCAGCCGAGCAGGAAGGTGCGGGCATAGTTTAGGCGCATGATTCCGCTCCTAGCCGCGCGGTAGCAGGCGGCTATGACCTGGCGAGAGGTTGCTCACTGAGGAAAGCGTTCTCATCATAACACACGGCGTACAGGCACGCGATGCTGGCGAGCTGGCAAACCCCACTACCTCAGCCGTGCTCGATGTATGCTGACAGACTACCAGGCCACCTGAACTGTATGACATCGCTGGCCGAACGCGTATGAACGAGGGCTTCATGAGCGGGAGTCTCCCCGATCTCGCCAGCGTCTCAGGTGATAGTGCAAGGTGGGAAGATTGGGTATGGGCAGATACTGCTGGCAAACTCGCCAGCTGGGGGTGCGGGGGCCGCTGGCCCCCGAGACGTTTCTTTGTTGCACCTGGTTCGGGCGGCTTTGCCGCCCGAACCAGGTGCAAAACCAAATGCTTCTTGGAGGGCAAAGCCCTCCAAACCTCCCATCTGAGTAAGCCAGCAGTATCTGGGCAAGCAGTAAACCAACATGCAGACATCCAGCGGGCCCGGTCTACTGTGCGATCATACACCTTAGTCATCGACAGTATGGTATCTGTATGACCCTCTCCGCGAATGAGCCGCGGAGAGTCACTAGCTTCAAACGAGTGTGTGAGTAGTGTGTGGGCAGTGTGTGGCGGCCGATGGCCTGCACGACAAGAGCGGTAACGCCGGTGCAGGGCTGGAGGGTCCGGCGCGTTGGATTCGGTGTGCTTGCCGAGCGATCCTGACGCGCATCCGTGTTCAACTGCGATCGCGCACCTGGAGGTGCCGGTGGTTCGTGATTCACCGGCACCTCACCCTAATCTCCGGCCACCGCCGTCTCACGCACGCTACGGTTCCTGCGGCTTCTCTCAAAGCTATGGGTGCTCGGCGCACTGCTTGAGCACGCAGTCGATGCACTCGTGCAGGTTCTCACAGCCGCAGCGCAGCCCGCTGATCAGCGTCTGCCTGACCTCGCGGGCCTGGCGGATCAGGCGCTCGACATCGGCCAGCTTCTCACGCGCCAGCGCCTGCCAGCGCTCCGAGAGCGACACGGAGGTGTCGCGCTGCTCGAACAGCAACACAATCTCGCTCAGCCTAAACCCCAGCCGCGCAGCGACCTGGATAAATGCCAGCCTCTCGAGGATCGCCACGTCGTAGCGCCGCCGTCCATTGGCGCGGCGCGGCGGGGGCAGCACGTTGATGCTCTCGTAGTATCGAATCGTGGTGGCCCGCACCCCCGACCGCCGCGCGACTTCGCTGATCGTAAGCTCTTCCATGCGCACTCCCCCCGCTTGACTTCCAGTCGACTCGAACATGTAGACTGTATTCTAGACCTTTGGCCGAGCGTCGGCAAGGTCGAAATACCACGTACCCCGTAGTGGGGATGTGGGCAGCTTCGCTGACAAGGAAAGGAAGATCACAATGAGCGCACAAACAGCTGTGGGAACCCCGATCGTCGTGACGGATGCCAGCTTCGCCGAGGATGTGTTGGCCTCGCCGCTGCCAACGGTGGTCGACTTCTGGGCGCCGTGGTGCCCACACTGCCGGGTTATCGGGCCGATCCTGACCGAGCTGGCGGCCGAATACGCCGGCAGGGTGACGATCGCCAAGCTCAACGCTGATGAGGAGCAACGCTGGATGGTTGAACTGGGCGTCCAAGGGTTGCCGACACTGATCATCTTCAAGGATGGTCGCGAAGTCGAGCGGCTGCTGGGCGCGCGACCGAAGCGGCACTACCAGGAGCGCTTCGATGCGCTGCTGCACTGAGGCGCGGCCGAGCGCGCCACCGGATGTATGGCGGTCCAGCCTGCACGGCGGGATGGATGCTGGTAGCAACTCGAGGCAAAAGAAAACTGAACACGCGTATCCATATGATCGCGGGACGCACAGACAGGCCGTAGGCCCTGTGCTTGATTGAGCATATCTTATTATCGTGCGTGAGCCCGATCATGGTCGACTGACGGGATAGGTTCTGTAGCCTCGGAGGGCGATCCCGCCGGTAGCGGCTGGGTGTCATCTGCACCAAGCGGGGAAACCTCCCGAAAACCCGGAGGTTTCCCCTCGCCCGCCGCCCAACCCACACATCGCACGTGCCCTGGCCTCGGCTGAGGCCGTAAGTTTTTCCTTATTGTGTATTCCATCATTGTGCTGAGCCTTCTACCAGGCACCCTGTGCTACCCTGGTGCCGGGAGAAAGGACA
>DATFXE010000650.1:0-4562 GCA_035258585.1 Roseiflexaceae bacterium
GATCTCTTCAACCAGGTCGGCGCCGAGGATTTCCTGCCCGAGCTGGAGCGCTACCTGGCCGAGCTGCATCTGCTGCGCGGCGATCTGCCCAAGGCCCGCCTAGCCTGCGAGCTATCGCTGGCGACTGCGCTGCGCTTGGAGGCCCGCGCCGAGGAGGGAATGACCCGCCGCATCCTGGCGCGGATCATGTCCCAGGATGGCGATACCGACGGAGCTTGGGAAGAGCTCGCGCGCAGCCTGGCGATCCTGCGCGAGGCGGCCGGCCCGCACGAGATCGCCCGCACGCTCATTGCGATCGCCGCACTGGCGCCCGCGCTCGGCCGCCGCGCCGAGGGGCAGGCCGCGATCGCCGAGGCGTTGCCTGCGCTGCGCGATGTCGGCGCCCGGCGCGACCTCGACGAGGCTGTTACGCTGGCAAGCCACTTTCACTATGCTGTCTAGTGCTTCCCTTGGGAAAATCGGTCCTTTGCCATAGTGACAAACGCGACATTCTGTGCTGACATGAGCGCGTCGCCAGGCAACAGTAAGCAGTAAGTAGTCGGCAGGCTGTTCACTGCTTACCGCCGACTGCCTACTGCAACAAGGAGACACGATGAGTCACCACATCCCCCGCAGCCAAGGCGCGCGCCGCATGATCGCGCTGCTGGCGCTGCTACTTCTGGTTGGATCGCTGCCGCTCGCCTCACACGCGGCCCGCCCCACGCCCCAGGCTGTCGGCCCGGCCGCACAGATCACCGAGACCGAGCCGAACAATTTCATCGCCAATGCCACGCCGCTCGCGCTCACCGGCGCCGGCCCGGTTCAATCTGGTAGCGCTTTGGGCAAGATCGACTCGGTTAGCGACGCCAGCGGCGCCCAGGGGGATTGGTACAAGTTCACCGCGCTCGGCGGCGCCACGGTCAGCATCTCGCTCACCAACTTGCCAGCCGATTACGACATCGCGCTGTTCACCGACCCCATGACCCAGACGGTGCCGGTCAGCGACGGGGTCGGGCTGGGCGGCATCGCCGACCTTGGCAACATCAACTCGCTCGGCAACATCAACTCGCTCGGCAATATCAATTCGCTCGGCAATATCAACTCGCTTTCGGCGCAGCAAGGCACAACCGACGAGTCGATCATCGCCTTCCTGAGCCGGCCGGGAACATACTATATCTTCGTCTTCAGCGCCCTCGGCACACCCGCCTTTAGCGATGCCCTGTCTTACCAGCTGAATGTGACGCTCCGCAACGGGGCGCTCAGCGCGCCGAGCACCAGGGCACAGCCGTCGATCGGTTTTGGGACAGGTTGCCCGATATCCACTGCGTTCACGACTATGTTCTTGTACAACAATAGTCGTATGAGCGCAAGATATCCGTCACCCGACGTTATCCCGCTTGTCAACACAATTACCGGCGCGAATAACCTTACCACCTTCGCCAACAGCTTTGCTCTCGATCTCAGCAGCGGGGCCTGCCTCGCACCCGCCGATCTGACCAGGCTCAATGCGCTGTACACCCAGTGGGATGGTGGGTTGACTAACCCGCTGTTGGCCAACGAGGTTGCCCAGGAGATTTGGTTCATCCTGGACAATATGATCAAGAATAAGTACACAAACATCCAGAACATTGTGATCGTCGGTGGCGACAACATCATTCCGTTCTACCGCGTGCCCGACGAAACCGTGATCGCCAACGAGGCCGATTACGCCCAGCAGCTCGGCACGAACGTGCTCAACCCAGCTCAGCCGCTGTATAACAGCCTGTTCTACCGCTTCGTCCAGACCGATAACTTCTACGCCGACCGCAAGCCAACCCCCTGGCGCGGCCGCGCGCTGTACCTGCCCGACCTAGCGATTGGCCGGCTAGTCGAGAGCCCGGCCGACATCAATCGCTATCTCGACGGGTATGTGGCCGCGAACAGCTACACGATTCGCGGCGACCTGGCCTCTACACAGGGGGCACCTCACTATGCTGGCGCGTTCGTGACCGGCTACGATTTCACCAAGGACGAAGCACTGGCGATCGGCGGCCTGTACCAGCAGTATGGCTTCAAGCTCAACGGCAACCAGGGCGTCGAGCCTGCGGTGAACGGCACGCTGGTGAACGACACATGGAACGTGAACGACCTGAACAATCAGTGGTTCAGCGGCCAGCTACCGCAATTAACGAACTCGTATCTCGGCATCCACACCAACTACGAACTTTCGTCGATCAACGGCCATTTCACGCACTACGAGGCCATCCCGGCGGATGCAAGCAAGGGCACACTTAGCGCCGCGCGAATCTTGTCGCCGACGGTGGCGGCCGGCAATCCGCAGGCAGCCTTCTTCCGCGATCGGGATGGCACCAACTACGACTCGCCCACGCTGGCCTACTCGATCGGCTGCCACTCGGGCCTGAGCGTCGTCGACGGCGATATCGTTGTGGGCGCGGCGGCCAGCAAATACACCGCCGACTTCCCGAACGCCATCAACAAGCAGAACGGCAACTGGATCGGCAACACCGGCTTCGGCTATGGCGACAGCGACCTGGTGGGCTACAGCGAGCGGCTGGCACTGCTGTTGACCAAGGCGATCGGCCGCAGAGTGCTAAACGGTGCGGGGGCCTACACCGGCCCGACGATTGGTGAGTCGCTTACCCGCGCCAAGCGCGATTATGTGAAGGATACCGGGCCGGGCGCGTTCAGCGTCTACGACGAGAAGGTGCTGGAGGAGATGACGCTCTACGGCCTGCCGTTCATCCGCGTCAAGGTGCCAAACCCATACGCGCCAGCGTTCCCAGGCAACGCGTTCGATCCGCAGCCGCTGTCTGTCCCGCCCTCTCAGCAGAACAACGCCGGCACAATCACGCGGATCATCACCTTCACCAACACCTTCAAGGCCGAGTTGTTCAGCTTCGGGCGGGTGCCGCGCGTCGGCAGCAAGGTCGAGGATAGCTTCGATCCAGCCAACCCAACCTTCCTTTTAGGTGACGATCAGATGGCGATCGGCCGGCCGATATTGCCGACGCTGTCCTACGACATCACGCTGAAGCAGAACCCTAGCGGCGCCGGCGCTGGCATTCCGCAGCCGCGCGGCGTGCGCCTGCTGAGCGCGATCACGCTCTCGGATATCTCGGATTTCAACCCGAGTGTCACCAATGTGATCAGCGACCAGATCAAGCCCAAGCCCAGTGACCCGGCGCTACGAGCGATCGAGCAGTGGCTGCCCGACCAGCCCTACAGTCTTCAGCGCACCGGTTTCGACACCACCCCGGCCGACAAACTGGTGGTCACGCCGGTGCAGTTCCGCGCCGTCGACACCACCAAGGGCTGGCTGCGGCGCTTCGGCCAGATGGTCTTCGAGATCGCCTACGCCGACCCGCGCCGGGCTAGCTCGAGCGTACTCGCCGACACAACCCCGCCGCTCATCAGCAGCATCGCTATCACGCCACTGGCCGGTCGCAGCTTTGGCACGGCCGCCATACACTCGGTCGGCGTGAGCGCGACTGTGAGCGACGCCGGCGGCGGCCCCGGCCCAATCGACGTGACCGCGTTGTTTACGCTCGACGGCGTGCGCTGGGACAGCGTGCCGTTGACAAAGGGCAGCGGGAACATATACCAGGGTACGGTCCAGACTCAGCTCAACCGGCCTGATGTCGTCGCGATCATCCAGGCCCGCGATGGCGCCGGCAATGTCACGGTCCAATCGCTCAAAGGCACGCTCTCCGACGCGTTCTCGGTAGTGAATGTGCCCCTGATCCGGCGGTAGCAGATCTTTACACGCGCTGGTGGAGTAGGGTGTGGGGACGGGCTGCGCCCACCCCACACTCACCACAATGGAGACACTATGAAGCCATCCAACCATTCCAGGGTCGCTCTGGCGCTGCTGTTGCTGCTGGCGCTGTCCGGGCTGCTGCCCGAGGCCTCGCGCGCCGGCGCGGGCGCAGCCTCACGCTCGATCGTGACAGCTGCGGCCGGCGCCGAGATCGAGCCGAATAACACCTATCAAAACGCTACATTTATCCTGTTCGATGACCTTGGTGGCGGCCTGCACCAGAAGACAATGCTCGGCAAGATCGATAGCCTGCCGGCCAACGACAACCGCGGCCAGAGGGGCGATTGGTATAGATTCGTCGTACCTCCAAATAAGGCCGGCGCGTCGGTCTCGATTACATTGACCAACCTGCCAGCCGATTACGACATCGCGCTGTTCAACGACCTCAACCCGGCCGCCTCGACTCTGCCGATCAGCGATGGCGTCGATATGGACAATATCGCCGATCTCGGCAACATCAACTCGCTCGGCAACATCAACTCGCTCGGCAACATCAACTCGCTCTCGACCAATGACGGCACCGGCGATGAGACGATCCAGGCCTTCCTGCCGCGCGCAGGCAACTACTATATCTTTGTGTTCAGCGGCAAGGGCGAGTACAACGACACAGACCCATACCACCTCAACGTGACGCTGCAAGAGGGCACGCTCACCGAACCGACGGTGAAGGCGCAGCCAAATGTCACGTTCACCAACGCGACCTTCGATACTTCGCGCCAGACAATCTATGTGTATAGCTCCGCACGTTTGCCCATTGGCAACGGCG
>DATFXE010000651.1:0-3573 GCA_035258585.1 Roseiflexaceae bacterium
GACGTCGTATATCACGGTATTTTTCTGATGCTCGCGGTAATCATTGCGCGGCGATACTTTTCTTCTTTAGGACTTACGCAGTTGGCGTTTTAGCGGGGTCACCCAGAGGGTAGATGGGGCCACAGGCCCCCGAGAAGCTTCATTTCCGCCCAGGTGTGGCGGCTTTGCCGCCACACCTGGGCGGAAAGAGGAGTTCTTTGGAGGGCTTTGCCCTCCAAACCTCCCAACTGCGTAACTCCTATACAGAAAGGAGAACCCAACTGCATGTGCCAGCGAACACACCACCGACACTCGATCTTCTGCATTGTACCGCCGCATATCTTGCGCGAGGTGGCGATGAATGGAACCGCTCCGGAGCGGGCGGCCGCGCTGGATACCCTGGCGACCGACCAGACCTTTCGCGCCATGCGTGCGGACGAGCGCCTCTCGTCGGCGCCTAAAGCTGCGAGGGTGTTGGCCGAAGAAGGTGAGAAGCGCCGGACGATCTATTCGGCTCAGAATCAGCAGAATTTGCCCGGCGTGATCGTGCGGGCCGAGGGCGCCCCGCCGACCGGCGATCTCGCCGCCGATGAGGCCTACGACGGGCTAGGCGCCACCTTCGATTTCTACTGGGAGGCCTACCAGCGCAACTCGATCGACGATCAGGGCCTGCCGCTCGAAGGCACGGTTCACTTCGGCCGCAACTACGATAATGCGTTCTGGAATGGTGAGCGCATGATCTTTGGCGATGGCGATGGCAGGCTGTTCAATCGCTTTACCATCTCGCTCGACGTGATCGGCCACGAGCTGACCCATGGCGTCACGCAGGATGAGGCGCAGCTGGCCTACTACGGCCAGTCCGGCGCACTGAACGAGGCGGTCTCCGACGTATTCGGCTCGCTGGTCAAACAGCACAAGCTCGGCCAGACCGCCGACCAGGCCGACTGGTTGATCGGCGCCGGGTTGCTGGCGACCGGGGTCAAAGGCGTGGCGCTGCGCTCGATGAAGGCGCCCGGCACAGCCTACGACGATCCTGTGCTGGGAAAGGACCCGCAGCCAGCGCACATGCGCAACTACGTGCGAACCTTCCAGGACAACGGCGGCGTACATATCAACTCGGGTATCCCCAATCACGCCTTCTACCTAGCGGCGATCAAGATCGGCGGGCATGCATGGGAGACAGCCGGCCGGATCTGGTATGACGCGCTGCGTGACTCGCGGCTGCGGCCGAACTCGGGCTTCCGAACATTCGCGCGGCTGACGGTGCTGAATGCCGGGCGGCTCTACGGCACGAACAGCTCCCAGCAGCGCGCCATCCACGATTCGTGGACCGAGGTAGGTGTGCCGATCGCCGCGCTCCCCATCCCGATACCTGTGCCCGCCGCTAAAAGCCGGAGCCCGAGTGGGTCGCGTTCTGGAGCGAAGTAAAAGAATCGAGGCACGATCCTTGCGGTATCCGAACAGCATGAGCAGAAAGACAGCACACAATCGCTCTTCTCGCGCCGCTCGGGCGTCGCGATCGATCGTCAGGAGGGGGCTATGCGAGTTGAATTGCAGACCGATGGCGGGGTTGCCTACTTCCCCGGCCTAAACAAGCCAGTGGTAGTGGATAGCGCCGATCTGCCCAAAGAGCAGGCGGATAAGTTTGACCAGCTGCTCGAGCAGGCGCGCCTGTTCGAGCAGCCGGCGGCACCCAGGTCGGTGCCGAAGGGCGCGGTCGACATGCGCCGCTACACGCTCACCGTCCAGGGTGGTGGACGCAGCCGTACAGTGCGCTTGGCCGACCCGATCGAGGACCCGAACCTACAGGCGCTGGTCGATTTCCTACAGGATCAGCGCATCGCACAAGCTCGTGGCTCCGCTTCATCCCCACCTGCCAAGCCGCAGTAGCGCGGCGCTGGCGCCACAATCCGCCGCTCGCGCGGCACCGGATCACTGGCCCTCATCAGTGCATGCTGATGAGGGCCAACCTGTGTTCCGTCCTAGGTGTTCAGTTTGCCCCGCAATCTGCGAGAGGGTCTGCGTCACTGCGCAACATGTGGCTGACACAGGCAGAGACAGTTCATCCAGGGCATCGCGACGACCGGGCTGAAAGGCTGATCGCCGCCAATCCTGTTGGTGGTGTGGGAGCGTTGTGAGGCCGCTGCGCGGCCTCACAACGCTCCCACACCACCAATTCATTTCAGACTTATGCAGGATACTGCTGGCTTACTCAGATGGGCACCTGGTTCGGGCGGCAAAGCCGCCCGAACCAGGTGCAAAACACAAACGTCTCGGGGGCCGCAGGCCCCCGCACCCCCACCTGGCGAGTTTGCCAGCAGTATCATGCAGTTGGTTACAAAACCATTACAGTGAGCCGATTCTGGCTCCAACATGCCTGATCCTGCATTGACAAGCGCCACCCCAAGCGCGTAGGATCATGGGCGTTCACCTAGCGACAACACTCACTGCGACAGACCACCGGCCGTGAGCATCGACGCTCATATTGCTTCCGCGTTCAGTGATCGATGGAAGATACATGTCGCTGCGCTTCCAGCAAAAACTGATCATTCCCGCTACCGCGCGCCCGCTGGTCGAGCGCCCGCACCTGCTGGCCGAGCTCGAAGAGGTCGTCACGACCCGGCGCGTGGTTGCGCTGGCGGCGCCGGCCGGCTGGGGCAAGACGACGGCGCTGGCGCAGTGGGCTGCGGACAGCCAGCTGCCGGTGGCGTGGTATACCCTCGACGCGGCCGACCGCGACCCGCAACTGTTTCTCGACTACCTGCTGCACAGCATAGCCGCGTTTGTGCCCGCCGCCGCTGAGATCGTGACGCGCCTTTCCACCACTGCGCCGCAGGGCCTGCCCGAGCTGATCCACACCGCCGCCCTGGCGATCTCGGCTGCTCCGACGCCGTTCGCGCTCGTGCTGGATGATTTCCATGTGTTGGACGAGGAGCCACACTCGGCGCTGCCCGGCACCGTGCTGGTGTTCGACCTGCTGGCCTCGGTGGCGCAGTACGCCGGCAACTGTCACCTGGTGCTGGCCTCGCGCACGCTGCCGGCGCTACACGGCCTGGTGCGTATGGTTGCCCAACAGCGCGCGGCGGTGTTCGATTACGCCGCGCTCCAGTTCAGCGCCGCCGAGATCCAGCAGCTGGCCGGCATGGCCTACGCGCTTACGCTTTCCGACGAGAGCGCCGGACAGCTGGTGGATCAGCTGGGCGGATGGGTGACGGGGATCGTGCTTTCCCTTGATCGCGCTGCTGTGGAGGGGCAGCGTTCAAACGTTGCGACCCAACCTGAAGTGCTAGTCCAGGCCGACACCACCCAGGTCTACGCTTACTTCGTCGAGCAGGTGATCGCCCCGCTCGCACCCGAGCTGCTGCGCTTCCTCGAGGATACCAGCGTGCTGGAAGATCTCTCTCCCCGCCGCTGCGAAGCGCTGCGTAAAACCGGCGACGCGGCGACGCTGCTCGACGAGGTCAAGCGCCACGGTCTGTTCGTGTCGAGCCGCGCCGGCTGGTTGGCCTACCACAGCCTGTTCCGCGATTTTCTGCGCACGCGCCTGGCGCGCGACCCGCAGCGCCATCGATCGCTGCTGCTGCGCGCCGGCGA
>DATFXE010000652.1:0-4908 GCA_035258585.1 Roseiflexaceae bacterium
GGCATCGAGACCAATCACAAGAATGCGGTTCATCAGGGTCCTCTCACTATTGTTTGCGCGTCGCGGCGCCGCATCAGGGCGAGCAAGCCGCGCAGCTCGGCCGCGCTAATGCCGCGTAAGGCCACCAGCGCGATAGCAAACGCCAGCCAGCCAAACGCCAGCGCCAGCAGCCAGTGAATATCCAGCCAGCGCAAGCCAAGCGTGACCATAATCAAGCATAACATCGCGCCAATCGGCGCCGCAGCGATCGACCAGACATCCATCGCATAGATCGAGCGCCAAACATATATCAGGCTCCAGACGAAGAAGAGCGCCGTCGAGGCCACGCGCGCCAGGGCGGCCCCCTGCGCGCCGAGCGCCGGCTGCAAGGCCAGGTTCACGGCGATATTCAAGACCATGCTGCCTACCTGCATCGGCACCGAGGCGACCTGCCGCCCCACCGTCAGCATCAGCCGCCCATTCGGCACAGTCAGGCTGGTGAAGACAAACGACCAGACCAGAATCTGGATCACCGAAATAGCGGGCAGAAACTCATTATGGTAGAGGATGGGCAGCGCCTGATCGGCCACCAGCGTCAGCGAAGCGCTGAGCAGGAGGGACAGAATCAGCAGCACGCGGCCGGACTGGGCGTAGATTGTGAAGGCTCGCTCGCGCACTGTGTAATACCAGCCGGTCATGATCGGCAGAATGATCTGGCGGTATGTCTGGGGTAACATCAGCAGTACGTTCAGAATACCTGTCGCGGCGGCGTACACCCCGACAAGCACTGGATTGCCGCTGCGCGAGAGCAGCAGCGCATCGAAGCTGCCCTCGACAGTCGACATCAGTGCAATCAACAAGAGCGGTAACTCGGCGCGCGCATTGACGAGCCAGAAGGCGCGGTCGAACGAGCAGCGTGGCCAGCCGAAACTCTTCCCGATCAGCCACAGGTAGCAGATGCACGATACGATACTGGTTGCCAGCACAACCCACGCGGCTGCAAGAGCATCGCCGCCGGTGAGCAGGATCAACGAACCAAGCCCCAGCTTCAGGCCGCCAGTCACCGCCCCCAGGATGGTAATCGTACCCACTCGATCGCGGGCGATCAGGTAGGACTGGAACATATTGACCACATTGTCGGTGACTATCGTCATGCCGAGCACCAGAATGACCCGGTTCACATCCGGCGTGAACCCATACGGCCCAAGCACCCAGAGCGCCAGCGCAACATAGCACAGGAGCGAGGAGATCAGTCGGGCCAGCAAGAAATTGCCCAATATCAGCGCACTGTGCTCAGTGTCCCGCGCGACCTCGCGTGCCAGAAGCTGGTCGAGGCCGCCTAAGGCGATCGGCACAAGAAAGGTCGTAAAGGTGAAACCCAGGGCGTAGGTGCTGGCCGCAAAATCGCCAAGCAGCCAGGTCAGCAGCACAAAAAAGATTGTATTCGCGGCGCGCGCGAACACTTCGGCGAGCAGGCCGAGAACAGTGCTACGCGCGGCGCGGGCGGCCCAATGCTTCAATGTTGGTCTCCGACGTACTGTGCGCCAGGGATGCGTGGATAGAGGCGCGCATAGTGATAGAGTTGGGGTGGATACGCGGCGCGCGGCGGCCCGATCGGCTCCGCGGTGAGCAGCAGATAGTCGCGTCGCTGCCGCAATGACGCAACGGGCAGAGTCGTGAGCTGGCGGGCCACCCACGAAAGTCGGCGCGGCCAGCGTGCCCCCGGCAAGGGCCCCAGATTGAGCAGATCAAAGCGCTCGACACGAAAGCCACAGCCAGATACAAGATCGCGCACCTCTTGCGGCGTGCTGCTGCGCTGGCGGCGCTCATACATACCGCGGGCAGCAAATGGATCCTGATCCACGACGCCGCACAGCAGCCAGAGCAGCCGCCACAAGCTCAGACCATTCGGAGCGGTCAGCAGCATCCGGCCCGCGCGGGCCAGCACGCGCTGGGCCTCGCAGAACAGCAGCGTCGGATGATAGGCCAGGTTCTGCAGCACGTCCATACACAAGACGATGTCGAACGACTGGTCGGCAAAGGGCAGCAGCTCACGCTCCAGGTTGAGTAGCGCGACTGGCGCCCGCCAACTCTGCTCGCCATGGTGTAGATCGACATGCGTGTGGGTGACGCCAACCATCTCGCCCGGCCAGACTTTGGGCGGCGCGCTGACACACGTCACCTCGCAGCGCAACGCGCCCAGCAGGAGCGTGGTGAAGCAATAGGGCGCTGCGCCCAGCTCCAGGATGCGCAACGGCGGATCGGCCCGCGCCCAGGCCGCAAGCTGCTGGATCGCCGCGGCGAAGATCGCACGGTGTGCTCGGGCGTAGTGCAGCAAGGCGCCCTGATCGATCGGCGGCATATAATCCGGAGCGACGCGGATATCTAATCGACGATCAAATCGACTCATGGACGTTCCACCAGCTGGCCATGATCGCGCGGGAACGCCGCCGGATCATCGTACAGTATCGACGGGTAGCCCAGCCGCGGATCGCCAAACGGCGCGGCCAGGGCGATAATCAGCTCGCGGCGATTGCGCGCGTACGCCAATGGCAGATCGAGAAAGCCGCGCAAGAACGCGTTGAACACACGGCCAGATAGCGTCGTCGCGGTGCTCCACGGCCAGACCATTGCCATCTCCAGGCGTTCGACCCTGAAATTGCACGCTTCGAGCAACATACGCAGCTCGGCCTGCGTAAACTCATGCTGGTGGCGCCCCTGGATGCCGGACCCGACATATGGATAATCGTCGGGGCGGCCAAGCAGCAGCTGCACCAGACGATTGGCGCGCAGATAGTTCGGGATGGTCAACACCAGGTGACCGCCGGGCGCCAGGACGCGGTGCGACTCGGCCAGCGCGTGGCTCGGCGAGTAGACCAAGTGCTCCAGCACCTCCATACACAGCACCAGATCAAACGAATCATCTGGAAAAGGAAACACATCCTTCTCGATGTTGAAGGTCCAGCTAGTCAGCTCAAGCGACGGCCGACCTTTGCCGCGCCAGATCGTCACAGGCTGGGGCGCGATCTCCAGCGGCTCGCCGGGCCAGCTCATCATCGGCACCGTCGAGCCGGTGATCGCACAGGGGATGTGTTCAGCCAGCAGCGCGGTGAAAAAATATGGCATCGCGCCAAGCTCGAGCACACGCAGGGGCCGGTCGATCACGGGAAAGCCGCGACGAATGATCTCCAGCGTGCGCAGCCATGTACGGGCATGGATTAAGTAGAAGCGCTCTAGTTCGACACGCGCGCCGTGCAGCGTCTCCCCGTCCACGTCGTCGTGCTCAACCCTGATCTGGTGCAAATAAGCCAGACACTGGTTCAGATCATAAATCGGCCACATAGCGTGTTACCCGATGCAATTGCAGATTGCAGATTGCGCTGACCAATACCAAGTAGTGCGTAGGTAGAGGCCTACGAACTACGCACTACGATATCGGCGACCAGGAGGGCTTTGCGCAGATCACGTTGCCGTAACCCAGGCCAGGCAGCCCCTGCTGATGGGTGTAGATCTCGCCGCTCAATGGATCGGATACCGATAGCAAGCGATCCTGCCGCGCATTATAATGCCAAAATCGGTAGCCGTGGCGCGCGAGCAGATTCCAGATCTGCTGCGGCGACCCAAACTTCTTATTCAGCTCGCACACCACTACGGGAGCTGCGGGGCTGTCGAGCAACCCCGCCGCACCCTGCAGCACTAGCTCTTCGGCGCCTTCGACGTCGATCCATAGCAGATCGACATGGTCGATGCCCTGCCGGCCGAGCCAACTGTCAAGACTCACAGCATGGACCTCTTGGAACGGCTGATCAGGCTTCTGCGCAACTATCGAGCGCTGTAGATGGTTGGAGTATTCGTAGAGCCGCATCATCCCGCTCACGTCGGCGATCGCCAGCTGATGGCAGTGCAGATTATTGCCGATCAAGTTGCGCTGCTGGTTCCAATGCAGGTTGGCCACGAGATGCCCAAAGGTCTCCGCAGCCGGCTCGAAGGCATACACTTCGCCGGACGGGCCGACCAACTGCGCGAACGCCAGCGCATAGATGCCGATATTCGCTCCGACATTCAGCACCCGCATGCCAGGGGCGATCAGGTGGCGCAGATAGAAGAATTCAGCCTCCAAAAGCGGCGCGCGATAAAGATACAGCTCGTACTCTTCGGTCACATCCGGCACCAACAACTCGACCCTCGGCGCCGCATCGAGCGGCAGGATCGCCGCGCGGTAGCGCGGACCGAGCCGCGCGCGCAGATGCCAGGCAAGCCAGCGCCCCAGCAGCACACCAAACGGCAGATGGCCGCGTGGATAGAAATAGCGCGCCGCATAGACCAGCTGCCGCAGGAATGGCGCGCGCCCATACGACCGCTTCATGCGGCCTCCACAGATGGCTTGCGGTAGTGCTGTAGCGCCGCAGCCGCGCCATGGTACCATGCCCACATCCCCAGCAGCTGCCCAGGAATGGTCTCAGCATAGGCCAATAGGTTGGGCTGCCGAGCCACACGCTCGAACAGATCGGCGGCAGCAAGCGCCGGGCTGAGCAACCGGAGCGCATCGGGCATGCCGGCAGCCACGCGAATTCTGCGCCAGCTGCCCAAAATATCGGGGTAGCGCGGGTAGATCTCCATATATGTCTTGCCGAACATATACATATGCCGCCACAGATCGCCGGGCGACGAGCGCATGTGGTGGTGCAGGACAGCGGCGCGCGGCTCGAACCAGAGCGCGTACCCAGCGCGGCGCAGCCTGAAGCTCAGGTCGGTATCTTCACCCGACGCGAATGGAAAGCGCTCGTCGAAGCCGCCGAACTCCTCCAGCAAGTTTCGCCGGATGCTGAAGTTCAAACTGGGCAGATAGGGGCGTGTCCCCGGCGGGCTGGACGCCAGGAACGGGGTGAATGCCACCACGTTATCACACAGCCGCCAGTAGTCGGCGCG